>CAKMQO010000124.1 GCA_927911695.1 uncultured Gemella sp.
TCTTTGTCAAGTTCGGGGCATGGAAGAAAAATAGGAAGTAAGATCTAGGTAGTATACAACCAAAAAAACCTAAGGAATGGAGTCCTTAGGTCTTTACTCTATGCAACATACTAACTAATTGCTTTATATACATATTTTACACTGTTTTCTTTGATTTTACAAATTATTTTTTTAATATAGAATCAAATAAATAAAACCCTATAGAATTATTAGTAAATCTACTAATTTTAGTCATAAAAATACAACCATTACTAGAAATACTTTCTTGTCGTGCTAAATAAGCTAAAGCAGGTACTAATTGAAATAAAACTGCTTCATAATATTCATTTTCTTTTTCAATTAACAAAATAGCTTTCTTATACAATTCTCTCTCTTTTTTCCCAACCTCTTTATCTAATATCAAATTATATAAATCAGTTAAAATCTCTTCTTCTGTAGGAGAATAATTAAACATACAAAATTCCTAATAATTACAAATTAATAGTTGGTTTCATTGGTGAACCACCACCAGCACTACCCCAGCCATCAGCTATATTAAAAATTTAAAAACATACTACCTGATAATAAAAACAAAAAATAATTTCTTTTTCATAATAATAGAACCTTCTTTCTGTTATTTTTTAGAAATTTTAACATTTTTTTTCGATATTAGAAATAAATTATTAGATTTATTGTAAGGTAAAAAAATAGAAAATACAAGTCTTTTATTTAATTTTTTAAAATATTTGTTAAAACATCACTCTTTACACTCTGTCAAAATACTTTCTATTTCTTTTAATTCTTTTATAAACTTACTATCTTTATGCCCTATATATACAATCTTTCTTATACTCTTGTCATTGCTACATAAATCAATCGTCTTTCTTCTTCTACATTTGTTTCTAACAATACATTTTTATCTAACTTTTTCATAGTTTGCTTTATACAAATAAGGATAATTCTCATCTATATTCATTATAAATACATTTTTTAATTCAAGTCCGTTATATAATTAGTTTAACTTTGAATTTATCTCCCTGTCAAATTTGATAGATTGTTTTATTTTTTATATTTAGTTGTCTTCATACAGGCAAGGGGCTGACTCAAAAGTCCTAAATTTTAACAAAATGTATATAATAATTCATAGACGCAGTGGTTTATTGATATCTAAATTCGCTTTATAAAAGCTTTTAGATATCTAATAAACTGTGCGGAGGTGACTCGACAAAATCGATTTCTCCGAAATCACGATTTTTGAGTCACTCCCTTACTTTTTTGTATAACAAAATATACAAATATTTCTTTTGTAACTACTTTCTTAATTAATAAAAAATAATTAGTATGGATCTTTCTCATCCACACTAATTATTATACGCCCTATTATTTTATGCTTTTTTTCTAGATTTAATTGCTCCAATAACTAATGGAATTAAGCTGATTAAAATAATAGCAATTACAACTACAGAGAAGTTGTTCTTAACAAATGGAATATTTCCAAAGAAGTACCCTACTGATACAAATAATGTACACCAACAAAGACCTCCGAAGAAATCAATAATTCTAAACTTAGAATATTTCATCTTACCAGCTCCTACGATAAATGGAACGATCGTACGAATGATTGGGAAGAATCTAGCTAAGAAAATAGACTTTCCTCCATGTTTTGCTACAAAGTTTTCAGCATCCTTTATGTTCTCATCAGACACAAACTTTTTAAACCATGCTTTACTCTTTAGATAATCAGAGAAGTTTCTTCCAATAAAATAGTTACAATTATCACCAATTACTGCGGCACTTACACATAAGAATAATAATAAAAAGATGTTATTCCCTGTTGCAGCCCACAATGCACCACTAGCGAACAATAATGAATCACCTGGTAAAAATGGCATAAACACAACACCAGTTTCAATAAAGATAATTAAAAATATTATCCCATACATCCACCATGGTCCATGTTGTGTCATTAATTCACCAAGATGTTTGTCAATATGCAATACAAAATCAATTAAAAATTTAATTGTTTCCAATGTAATCCTCCTAAAATTAATATGTCCTAATGATTATACCATAGACACTATAGCCTGTCTAATAATCATATAGTTTTAAACATTAATCTCTTATGAATTTTTTCATTTCAGCAATGTAGTCCGCATTGCTATCATGTTTTCTAAGATGATTTAAAACCCCGATTGTTGGTTCACTAACATCTTCAAGCTTTCTACGTGTTTGCCATAAGATTTTTACTTCATCTTCCGTTAGTAATAAATCTTCTTTTTCTTGTAGAACTCTTCAAGAAATCAATAGCCGGATAAACTCTTCTTGAAGCTAGTTCTGGTGATAATACTATTTCCATATTCCCAGTTCCTTTAAACTCTTCAAATATTAGATCATCCATTCTCGAACCAGTATTAATCAAGGCAGTTGCGATTATAGTTAAACTTCCTCCACCTTCAACATTTCTCGCTGCTCCAAAGAATGCTTTTGGCTTGTGAAGGCTCGATGGATCTACCCCTCCACTTAAGACTTTACCACTACTTGGTTCTACAATGTTATAAGCACGTGCTAATCTTGTAATACTGTCCATAAGTATAATTACATCTTGACCAAGTTCTACACGACGTTTAGCGTGCTCAATTACCAACTCAGCTACTTTGATATGATTTTCAGAAGTTTCATCAAATGTTGAACTTACAACATCCGCTCCTCTTACCGATCTTTCCATATCAGTAACCTCTTCAGGTCTTTCGTCAATTAAAAGAATAATTAACTTCTTATCAGGATAATTTTTCCTAATAGAATTTGCGATATCTTTTAGCAATGTTGTTTTCCCAACTTTAGGTGGTGCAACAATCAATCCACGTTGACCGAATCCAATCGGTGCTACCAAATCAACAAATCTTGTAGAAAGTTTTTCCTTAGTAGTCTCTAAAACAATTTTTTGATTCGGATAAATCGGTGTTAAAGCTTGAAAATGTGCTCTACCTTTTGCAACTTCTGCATCAACATCGTTAACTTTATCAACTTGAAGAATACCTGCAAACCTTTCACCTTCACGAGGTTTACGAACTTTTCCATAGACTTCGTCACCTTTTTTCAACTCAAAACGGCGAATTTGAGAAGCGGAAATATAAATATCCGTCTCTCCTTTTTTATAATCAACCGTTCTCAGAAAACCAAAACCGTTCTCTGGATGAATATCATCTAAAATTCCAGAAGCATAATAATGTTCCTCACTAACTGATTGTTTTTCTAAAATTGCTAAAACTAATTCTTTTTTATTTAAAGTATAATATCTTGGAACACCTAGTTCTTTAGCTAAAGCTGTAAGTTCTTTAGTATTCATACTTTTATACATTTCATCAAATTTAACGTTACTCATTTTCTTCCTTTCTCTGTATATTGTACAGAAATCTAACGAAAAATATTTCAAGAAAAATATTTTATTTAAAATTTTTTAAAATTCCTAACAACTTTAAACGAGAGTAACTTAAAACCATTATTTTCAAAATCGATTTTAAAAGTTACCCCCGTTCGGTTTATAAAATATCTTAAACTCTTATTATTTATCTCTTACTTAGTACAATTACTGCTGATAGAATAAAACCTGCCCCAATTAAGTCTATCGTTCCAAATGTCGTCCCCAGTAACAGGAATGAGAACATTATAGCTGCAATCGGTTCAAAGCATCCGATAATACTTCCCGTGACCGCACCAATTAACCTAACACCTTCTAGATATGTAGAAAATGATAAAATTGTACCAACTATAATTACTCCTGACATACATATTAAATCAATCAATTTAAAATTATCTGGAATATAATAACTACCTGTTAAGAAGTATACTACAATACCAGAAAATAGCAGACCCCAAGCCATTATAGGCATTACACCGTATTTTGTAGTTAAACTGATTGAAAAAATATTATAACTAGCAAGACCAAATGCAGAAAGTAATCCCCAGAATAATCCTAATGTAGAAATATTTAGTTTACTAAAATCAAAATGGGTTGCTATTAACACCGTTCCAAATAGTGAAACTACTATTGCAATAACTTCCCTCGGAAGGGGCCATCTTCTACCTATAACACAATAGTATAACATTATTATTACAGGACCAATATACTGTATAACCGTTGCCATACCAGCATTGGTATACTTAATTGTTAAGAAGAATGTCCCCTGACAGATTAACAGACCAAAAAATGAGAAATTTAGTAGTTTTAAAATATCTTTCTTATCTGAAAATACTCTTACTAAGTTGTTTTTATCTTTAAGGAATAACATAGCTACCATCACAATTCCAGAAAAAAATAATCTATTAGCTATTATCCAAACAGGGTCTATTTTTGATATATTTAGTAAATATTCCCCTAATACTCCTGATAATCCCCAACAAGTAGCACCAAGCAAGGTAAAGAGTATACCTTTTTTCATCGTACTTTGTCCCATAATTACTCTCCTAATGATCGAATAGTTTTAGGCTAGAACTCACTATTTTATTAGACTTTTCTATTACTTCATCATATTTCTCATCTTTGATAATAAAATACTAGTGAATAAAGTAATCATATTGTTCTGAGCTACCATCATATTTCCACATGTATAAAACTTAGCATCTAAATCATTAGTAATATATCCGAAAGGAGAATACCAAAAACCATAACCTACATTATAATTTTCATCAAAGAATTTCTTCGCTACACTTTCTGGATATCCTTTTATTATTGGCATAGGATATAAAAGACTAAGAGCTTTTATCGCTCTTTGAGAATCCTCTACTTTAGAATTTAAAACAGAGAATACATCTAATTTTTTCCCCATTAGAGTTTTATCGTCATATACATTAAACTCAGTCTCATAATGTGATTCAAAATCTTCCCTATACTCATTAATTATTTCTTCTTCATCGAACATAACTGAATAATCATTATTGAATAAATTCTCTTTTTTCAAATAAAGATGTGCTTTTAGATCATTATCTGTGTAATCTAAAGAGATTAGAGGGTTTGTAGTAATGAATAAACTTTTTTTAGATTCAAAAGCTATAAAGTATCTATTTTTACTTAGAAGATATTTTGTTATCGCACCTAAAGAAGTATTATTTTCCAATAATATTAAATTTTTTCTTGATAAAACTATTCGTTTTAATTCTTCTTTCTCTATTTGAAGAAGGGCTTTCCTAATATTTTCTTGCCAAAGCTCTGGATAAATTTCTCTAACGACATTAATCTGTGGTTCACTAGATATTTCATTTTTATCATCAAGTTTGTTTAAAAATGAAATTCTCTCCGCCCATAATTCAGAAAACTCTTTTTCCTCTTTCATATTAAAGAACAATGTGATATAAACATCATCACCTTTAAAAACTGCGAGTATTCCTGGTACAACAAACGAAGTATCACTAAAGTCTACCCACTCTTGGCTGTTTTTATTATTACCGTCAGAAATTCCACCGTAAATACCGAAGTACTCACAATCATGTTCATCTATCTCTATAACACTCACCTGTGCTTTTAACTCTTCGAATCCAGATAAAACACTACTATTATCAAAACTTGTTAAGAAATCATTAGAGTCTAATAACCATGTTGCTTCATAACCTATTCCAATTATAGATGATTTAGTATCAGGTGTTCTTATAATGAATCTCTCACCTTTTTTAGGAGTAAACAGACTGATAAATTGATCTTCAGTAAAAGTTTTTTTCAATTTGAATTTCACAACAAGTTTATCATCAAGAACTGTATCACTAAAATCATAATCTATAATTTTCTGATAATCATTCATACTTATTACCTATCCTTTTTTTTCTCCTCATTTTGTAATTTTTCTTCACGTTCTTTAATTTCTAATTTTTTTTGTCTTTGTTTTAATAAGTCTATTTACTTCTTCTTCCGATTTATAACTAGCTTCTTTATCAGTAAAAATAAATAGATTTTTTATGATTATTTAAGATTGATAGAATAGTCTTATTGTCTGAATCCTCATTCTCAAATAATTCTGCTATATATTGTCTCTTATCACTACCTAATACAACTACAAATAAATTTCTAGCTGCCATTAGATTTTCATATCCAATACTTATTAATTTATTACCGTTTATTTCCATTCCAGCCATCTGAAGTTTAGATTTTTCCTCGTTTGAAAATTCTACAATGTGAAGATCTTTATTTACTTCGTCTGCATATCGATAATCGAGTATCCCACCATCAGATCCTAAGAAAACTACGGCAACATCGATCGGATTCTCATCTAATACTTCTTTATAGCTAGTTAAATCTTCATCACATTCATCACTATTTAAAGCTTCAGGATAATAAATGTTCTTCGCTTCAACATCTAATTTCTTGAAAAGTTCATGTCTTGCATAGCGATATAATCCAAATCTTTCTTCTATATCAATATCAGCAAACTCACGTTGACCTAACATTATTACATGTTTATAACGATATTTCCCCATTTTATTATCATCTATCATTCTATTTGTAAATTGAGTATTAATAATATTTTCTGGTAAACAGATAACTGCACCATCTTCTAAATTTTTTTCAAATTCATCATACATTCTATTTAAAACAGCTGTTTCACTATTACAAACTATATATTTCACAATTTCACCTCCATAGTTTAATAAATCATTTTTTATTATACCACAATTAGACTCTACTAACAACGTGATAAAATTCCATAATTATACTATTGTTTTAAGTTACTCTATTTCAATTAAACTTGACAGAACATAAGAATATACATAAGTTTTAATATTATTTAATTTATAATATTCCGCTACCGCTTCTTTATAAATTCTAAGTTGTTCTCTGTGTCTATCTCGTAAAACTTCTTCTCCGTTCCTACTAGTCACGTGGTCCGTTTTATAATCTACAATAATTGCTTCCTCATCAGAAATTTTCATAAATAAATCGACAACCCCTTGTAGTATTACATCTATATCACTTTCACTATCATTATATAATTCTTTTGCCTTCTTAGCGGTTGTGAATGCTATCTCCGTTTGGCAAAATTCACTTTTAGCTACTACTTTTATTAACTCACTATTAATAAAGTTAGTAATCTTTTCCAAATCGTCTTTATTATTTATATTATCAAATTCCTCTTGAGATAGTATTCTGTGTTCTTTTATATTCTGTAGTAAATTATCTGTTTTCTTTAAGCTATAGATATAATTCACTACATCCGAAATCTCTACTCCTGCTCTAGTATCATTAACTATCTTTTCAAAAAGTTTATGAATGATATTTCCTCGCAAAATTGCCTTACTAGTAGATGTTGATTTTTTTAATGTAGTTAATTCTAGGTATCCTCGTTTTTCTTTTTTATGATTCCACTCATGATCTTTAGTATTAATTTTTTTCAAGGCACTATATGAAGTTTTAGCAGGAAATACTTTGTTTTTTACTTCAATCGTAACATTATCACTTTGCTTGCTAGATTCATCCTGTTGTTTACTCTCGAATTGCTTATAAAAATCTTGTAAATTAAAGTCCGAATTATCTTCTTCATCTTTTACAAGCGGCTCACTTTCATAATCTTTAAACAAAGCATCTTTTTCATTTTCAAAAATAAACTCTTCTCCATAATCACTTAGTAGATTATTTAATATTTTCTCGAAATTATCATCCTCTATTAAAGCTTGATATAACGGTTTATCTTTAGCTTTCTCATTATTTAATTCTACTCCATTTGGGCTCACAAGATGTAGCGAGTTTTCAGCACGAGTCAGTGCAACATATAAATTACGTACTTCTTCTTCTCTCTCACATAATTTTATTAAGATACTATTATATTTATACAACTGATTTAATTTTTCTATATTACTAGAAATCAAACCAAACTTTTGACCTAACTCTTCTGCGTTTATACTTAAACCAAAGATTTCTGTGAATAATAATTCACCTGTATAACCTCTTTTACTAAATGAAGTATCTAAATCGGCCACAAAAACTATCTTATATTCTAATCCTTTTGAAATATGAATTGTAGATAAAGTTACACTATCATTTGGCGTACGTTTTTTCGTTTCAAAAACCTCATCATTTTTAATAATTTTTAATTGATTTACCAAGCTACTCAATTTATTATCTATATTTTGATAATCTTTAACAATATCTAAAAAGTTTTCATAATAATCTAATTCTTCATCATTTACATCAATTGTTACTAAATAATTTTTAAAATCTATATCAATAGCTATACACTCCAATAGGCTTGGAAGTGAATTGTTTAAACTAAAATTCAACCATTTTTTTAATAAATTTACAGTGTTATAATCTTTTTTTCTTCTCGCTATTTTGTAATTTTTCAAAAAGATTTTTCCCTTTTGTTATCGATAATTTTAATAATTCATCATTACTGTAATCAAATATCTCAGTATGTAAAATTGCAAGTAAACTAGCGTCTCTATTCGTATTATCTAAAAATCTAAGAATATTAAATAAAATATTAAATGCATTTGATTCAGTAAATCCTACCTTTTCTTTAAAGAATAACGGTATATTGTATTTAGCAAAAACTTCTTTAAAACTAGACATTTTTGTACTATTTCTAACTAAAATAGCATAATCACTATACTTTTTACCATTTTTTATACCTAATAATATTTCATAGGCAATATTTTCTATAGATTGTTCTCTATAAGATTTTTTATCTTCTAAAATTTCACCTGTAAAATAATTAGTCTTACCATTAATTAACCTAGTTGGTATAATTTCAGTACTATTCTTTTCTTTTGCTTTTGGATAATATAGTGCACTATCTTCTCCATAACTTACCCCAGCATTTTTATTCCCCATAAGTCTATTAAAAATATAATTACTAGATTTTAATATATTAATATCACTTCTAAAGTTTTCTTTTAGAACTATACAGATTCCTTCAGAATCATCTTCAAAAAAATATTCTTGTTTCTCAGAATAATCATCGATTTCTAGTTTTTATAACTATTATATTTCTGTTCAAATAAATCAGGATTTGATCCTCTAAAGCCATAGATTGCTTGTTTTACATCCCCTACCCTAAAGAAGTAAACTCCCTCTCCTCTAATTAGATTTAAGATATACTCCTGAAGGTTATTATTATCTTGATACTCATCAACATATATTTCTAAGAAATAATTTTTATAGAACTGAGCCGCTTCACTAGGAACAATTTCTCCATTTTCTTCTCTAGTTAATGCCTTTATAGCCAGGTGGTTTAAATCAGAAAAGTCTAAAAAGTTATTCTCACGTTTTCTTTTTATGAAGTCATTGTGCAGTTTCTTCAATACACTTGTAATAGACTCAGCCAATAAATTCATTTTTTCTAACACTTTAAAATAATTTAAATAATCAATAAGAACCTCATGAACTCCACTTAATAATCCCGCATCATAAATATTATCTTCTATCTCTAACTGTGTATTAAGCTTACTTATAAGTTCCTCAAACTCTTCAAGTTGTTCTTGAGTACTCTTTATAGAAACCTCATCTTCATCTACATACTTTGCAAGCTTTTCTTTTTTTTGTTTCATCTAAGTTTACAAGAGAAAGTATATCTAAAGAACTCTCCTTCTTACTATTTATTAAATACTGTTGTACATAATTACAAAAATCTATCGCAGTAGCAATATCTTCAGCTTGAGTTAACTCACTAACTTTATTAAACTTATCTATTACACTATTTTCTTCAACTTCAAAATTGTTAGTTACTAAATCGTTTAGTTTTGTGAATCCTTCCTCTAGATAATTTTGGAAGTTTGGTATATTTAAAAGTTTATAGTATAAATCTATAATATAAGAACTAATATTCTGTTTAGAGCCAAATACTGTAAATAATAAGTCAGTTGTATTAGAATCTTCCTGTACTAATTTTTCAAGAACATTTCCTATCGTTTCATTCAATAATCCCTTACTATTCGCAAGTATACTAAAATTAGGTGATAAATATTTAATTTCAT
>CAKMQO010000125.1 GCA_927911695.1 uncultured Gemella sp.
TATTCTGGAAGTATCTGAAATCTACCATCACTATCTAGATACTGAAACTCTCGTAGCTGGGTTCGAATAAAATCTCTAACTTTAACAATTAATTTAGGCAATGCATCATCAAAACGTTACTTCCTTAATAACATTAAATTCACTTCCTGTACCTACATCTACCCCATAATTTACTCACTATTGTAATGTCCCTTCTGCAATATCTAACATTATTAACACCAAATTAAACCACATCAAAACTTCCATGCTTCTTCATGTGAGATTCACCAATTCTTAAAATGATATTAGTCAGTAAAAAACAAACAATATTTATACCGATGAGCAAATAAAAATTTAAACTATAAAATTTATTGAAAAGAAGCATATCTCGTAAATAAATAATAGTATAGCTAACTGGAAATAAACTTCCAATAAATTTTACCAATTTTGGAGAAATAGATAAAGGGACTTTAGCACCGCTAAACGTATCTTGTGAGCCTTCTAATAATACATAAACTATAGTAGCATCTCTCATAACAATGCAAATACTACTCAAAAAGCTAGTCCAAATCCATGATGAAGTAATTAAAATAATGGTTGCTAATAAAATATGAAAGATCGATTTTAATGAAAAATCTATATAAGCAAAATTACCAATTACAAAAATAACCATAAAAAAACCATGACTGACTAAAAATCGATGAAAATGTCCGGGCGTAAAGCCATAGAATTTTTTTCAGTGGAGCAATAAAAAATCTGACTTAGAGTCCCCTGATAACGTTCTCCCCCCAGTCTCCAAGCACTCTGAAAAGCATTAGAAAAAATAATATAGGTACAGTATCCTATAAAAATAAAATAAAAATAGCTGCTCCTCATTACTTAAGTCCAAAATTTTTAAATCTGAAATCGGAAATGCTCCTATATTATAATAAACCTGGAGTAGCGAAAAAATTGGCCATAATATCATTGAAAAAAAATAAAAAATATTGGTACTATCATTGAAGAGGGTTCTTCTCATTTCACTCCTAAATATGTTAAAAAAACAAAGCAACTCATCTCCTCTCTAAATGCAGAACTACATCTTCTAGTGAAGGCTCCGTGTGTTTTATTTCAATAATATCTATATTACTTTCGTATATAGTCTTTATTACACTTTGAACTTTATATTTTAGTAACGAAAATTTTATCAATGTAAGATTTTCTTCTTTCCTATACTCTAATTCTGGAAATAAATCTCTCAACCGTTTAATCTCCATTGAATTCCATTGAAATTGAGGTGCAAGTGTAATATGTATCTCTGGGGCTAATTCTAATTTGTCAAAAACTTCGTCTTTAGTACCAGAAATGATGATTTTACCTTTCTTTAAAAAATAGATATAATCACAGAGTTCTTCTGCCTCAGCCATATAATGTGTAGTTAATAAAATACCCGTATTCCGCTTAATCGCTATTTCCTTTAATTTTTTACGTAATTCATGAGCGACACTCACGTCTAAACCAAGAGTTGGTTCATCTAGGAATAAATACTCTGGATCATTTATTAGACCCTTTGCAATCTGTAAACGCTGTTTCATTCCCTTTGAGTATTTTTCTACAGGAATATCTTTACTGTTCCATAATCCTAATTCTATCAACAGTTTTTCTATTTTAGGTAATGCTTCCCTCTTTGAAATTCCGTACAAGGATGCAAAATATATCAAATTTTCAACTGCAGTCAATCTCCAGTATAAATTTTTCTCTCCCCCACTAATAATATTAATTTTTTTCCTTGTATTTTTTAAGTTTTCATTGATATCTACTCCATCAATTAAAATTATACCCGTATCATTCGTTAAAAGTGTTGTCAGCATTTTTATAAGTGTCGTTTTACCAGCACCATTTTCTCCCAGTACTCCAATAATTTTTCCTTTTGGTAAAGATAAGTTTACATTTACTATAGCTTTTTTTTATTTGCTTTTCATACTGAAATAAGCCTGTTCTTTTTTTAAAAGTATAATTTTTTGATATATTAATTGCTTTTAACATAATTATCTCCTAAACTCAATATGAAATATAACTTACTATCTTTTGTTCAATTTTTTTTATACACCAAAAGCCCTACAATAAAATATACTACCGAAATTAAAATACCTTGTAAAAAATCAAAATTATATATATTAAAATGAGAAGCTATTAAAAAATAAGTTTCTAATAGCATCAAGCGAATGAGATAAAGGAATCATTTTACTAATTTTTGCAAAAAACTAGGTAGCAATTCTTTTGGAAAGGTAATCCCTGAGACTAAAAAAATAATTAAAAACAATGTATTTTGGGTTATGAAAGTATCACGAAACCATAACATGATATTTGATAAAAGCGTTCCCATTGAGAAAGAAATCAACGATACATATAAAAAACAAATAATTAAATTTAATAATGAAATACTTTGCAAATTGGCACCTAAAAAAAAACGCTATTGAATACGAAGAAAGAAATTCAAGAAAAGTCCTTCCTAATTGTTCAAAAAAGATTCCAAAATAGTACTTCACTATACTATACGGTGACACTAACGTGCTTTCTAAAGTACCTTCTCTAACTTCTGTTATTAATGCTCGACCTACATTCATTAAAATAGCTATTGATACATTATAAAAAATTAACCCAATTGCAGCATAACTAAAGTAATCTCTATACTCTATTACGTTATTTACCTGTATTTTATTATCAAATAAAAAATTAGACACTAACCAGAGTCCTAGAAGTTTAAATCCAATATCTAAAATACGATTAAAAAATAAAGTTATAGGAAAATATCTTACATACATTTGCCAATTTCTTCTTATAATAGCAGTCAGCATATTCACTCCTTATATTTTTACCAAAACTATAATTTTAATTATAGTACACTAAAACATTTTAGAGGATCTTTGAATTTAAAATTTTGTAATCAAGGCCTTTTTTTTCTAAATCTAAATATAAAGTATTTGTATTTTTTGAATTAGAAATAATCAACTTATGGTAGTCTGTTAAATTTGTAATATTTCCACTTATCACATCTGCTAAATTAAACCACTTACAATCCATTCCTGGTTCTAACATTGTTATCTCACCACAATTTTTAGCCTCAACCAGATAAAAGAAACATATGGCTTGACTAGTTTGTTGAATTTGAAAAGAAACGACACTTGACAAAGCTAATATTTCAACTTCTAATCCTGTTTCTTCAATTGTTTCACGCTTTACAGCTTTCAAGAGGTCTTCCCCAATATCTACATGACCACCTGGAGGAATCCAGATATTATGCACACTTGATGTAGGTGCATTTTTCTTAATAAGACATACTTCATCTTTATCTTCATTTAAAATAATGGCAGATACTTGAATCTTAATTAATGAATTACCATTCCCTTTCAATAATTCACTTATAAACCTAGAATATTTCCCAACTCTATTAAACTTTTTTTCTGGAATATCAACGCTAACTTTCTGTAATGATTCTCGTGTTCCCTCAATTTCTAATTCAAAATCTTGTTTATCAAAGTAAGTATTCCTATCCAAACAATATAAAATTGAATCTTTTTCTTTAATTAGTCTCTGTGTCTTTAGCAATCCCAAATAAAAGATTTTCTTTTTGGGGATTAAAACATTTAACTTTTGCTCTACCTTTTTAGGGAATTCTCCACGCAATACTGCTTCCATAAATTCTATTCGACTTATTAAAAAATCATTTTCTTCTGACTCAATTACGTCATTAATTGAAATTTTTCTCTTTATAGTTAGAATCAGATTATTCGCCTTTTCTCTGATTCTAAGAGTTATCCCCCTTTTTAAAAGTGAAAAATCTAAACTATCAAAATAGTAATTAAGCTGTTCTTGAATTATTGCACCTTCAAAGTGACTTTTACTAAGAGCGTAATACTCATCACTTGTAAGCAAATATTTCTTCTCAACTTCTACTGACACTTAAGTCCCCCCCTTTCTTTTTATTTAAATAATTATCACAAAATTCAATTAATTTTATTCTCTCGGATATAATTTCATTATAATAATCTAGAGTAATTCTCACGATGTATTTCTCTGGAAAATCTGATTTTAGTAATTCAAAAAGTAAAAACCTAATTGATTCTTGTAAACTTATCTCTACTATACCAGCTTCCAGAAACTTACTATATAAAATTTCAACTTCACAATTATTAAAATTAGTGTACAGAACTATATATTTAATCACTTCTACTTCTCTTACTCCGAGTCTTAAATATTCAAAATCAATTACACTAAAATTATTCGCAGTTATAATTACATTCGGTGGTCGTAAATCACCATGTATCATGCTAAAATGTTGACTGATTGCGTTGGTTTTATAATTAGGAAAACCAATACTTGTTTCTAAAAAAAAATTCTTATAATAATCAAGCTTTGCATAAAAATCTTTGAAAAATATAACCATTTCACTATACTCGATTCTCCGACTACTTGCCTCAACGAAGTATTGTACAAAAATTAGATATTTAAACACTCTTATATATATATTACCCTTGTTAGTTTTTATCAAATTCGGAGATAACTTATATTTTGCAAGTTCATTTTGAAATACTATAGTGTCAACCTTCGAAGATGAGAAAATTTTTAGCAAAATTTTGTTTCCTGTTTTACTATTTTTGAAAATATAGACGACATTCATATTTTCAAGTCGCTCAATAAATTTGATATCGCTTAGACCATAATATATATTTAATAAGAATTTCACACATAGTATCTTAAATTTCATTATTAATATTCAATATCACAAAAAAAGCAGAGAGGTGAACTGTAGATTATAAAACTTTAGAGCCATAAATACATTGTTAATTCAATACTAATAGTCTAGCATCAAGAATATATTTCATATTGATTTTTATTAGCTTTAACCATCCGTAATCCTGTTCAAATCTCTACTTTAAGAGTCAAGATATTAACGAAGAATTGTAGAAGCACTCAATTTAATATCTTTTACGATAGGTTTTTTATAAGCCATAATCCTCACCTCCTTTCAATATGAAAATTTAAAATTCTAGGATTTTTTTTGAATCAGATAATATTTTACTTATGCGTTCAGGTAAAATTGTATCTGACTCCAATTCAATCCTTAATTCTTCATAGTAAGAGCAATCCGTCAGATTATCAAAATATTTGAATAACCACTTTTTCTTGAACTGAGGTTTTCCTATTCTGGCTAAATATGTTGCAACTGACATTTGTAATGCCTCTAATGAGAGTATAAAGGCATCTAAAAAATTTTTCCCATGAAACATTTTAAATGCATCTTCATACAATGCTAGAAAAAGTTCATTATAATATTGAGCTGCAATTTTAGAAATAACATCAATTGTAGGTAATTCTATATCATTGAGATTGAATTGCTGACTCTTGTGACCTCGTTCTAGCCTGTAAAACAATTTTAAATCTTCATCTAGTCCTTTATACGCTAATCCATGCTTTGCAAACTTATCAATATTTTCTAATTTTTCTTTTAGATTATTTAATCCAATATATTCAATATCTACAGGGATGCCATTGAAAGAAAAATTTTTAAAATTTTTTTCTTCATCGCAAATACAATATGCATCAATATCAGATAAAGATGTACCTAAGCCATCCATTTCAGATTTCCAAATTACTATATTTTTTTCTGATACTAAATTTGATATTTCTTTAGTAATTAAAGTGTAGTCATTATTACACATATAAATTCTCCCTATCTTTTAATTTTTTATCTCTATAAGACCCTCAGAAACCAGTATTTCAATCATTTCATGTAAGTCTTGTCTAACTATATCTAAATTCTCATTATATAAATTCGATAAGTTAATAGCAATATCTTCCAAACTGTATTTTTCAATACTATTCCAAATATATAATGAAACATCGTTAAGCAAGAATGTTCGATCACTCAATAAATTTAGTAGAAAATCCTTATCTGACGACGAATGCAGTACTGCGGATAAACTTTTTTTATAGTTCAAAATTAAACCACCTCTAAAATGGAATTGAATTCTGTTCTATCAACTGTTTCTTTAAAACACCTAATAGAGTCATTATTTATTTTATCAAGTATAGTTTTGTACTCCTCAGTATTACTATGAAATCTATCTGCAAGGAGTATAAACAATAAATCCTGAGTATATGGAGTGAAATTATTGTTTATATATTCAATCTCATTGTTTAATCTTTTTGATACTTCTACAATATCCCAAGTAATAACACGATTAATTGCATCAGAAAATTCTTCTCGATAGCTTTTTAAACTTGAAGAGAAATCATGATTTAGAGATAAATCAACTTTTTTTAATAATCTACAGCTATCTAATAATTTTTCAGTTCGTTCTTTATCACGTTCCGAAATAAAGATTGAGTGAGTTTTTAATATTAAACTACCTGCTTTAACACCTAGCCAATGACTCATTAATGACAGTAATGAAGAGTAAATAAATAAATCAGAATTCGTATACTCCAATAAGTGAGAGCCTTTATATGTAAGCTCTACATTTAAACGCTCCTCTCTATAATAAAAATGTACGTAAAAAGTACAATCAATATTATTATTATCATTTGCCTTCATAAAGCAAATAGCATCTGGTGAAAAAATATCATCCTTTAAAAAACCATAAACTTCTTTTTATTTGATTACCGTATAAAGTATACAAGCGTTCACCTACAGTATTTTGATAAAACCCATCATCTGAATATCTCAGGTACTCACTTTTTATATTTTTTTAAAATATACGCATCTGTCCTGCCGCTTAAAGAAAATAATGTGTGCACAATATTATAATTTAATTCTGATTTACTAAACATCATATTAATGAGATTTCCATGAGATATCTCTACACTATTATTGAAAATTTCAATTTTATCAGAAATAGCTGAATAGGGTACTTTCTGCTTTTGAGATCCATTAAGTAACTCCTCTAAATAAAATATGTAAAAATCTAATATAGTTTCAAATTTCATTTTTATCTCCTAATATTCCTAGTGCAGATTGTAATAATCTTTCCTCAGATTCTCTACCATCTAATCGATAATATTCTAAATTATTTAAGTATCTAGCATATAATTCTTTGGCAATTTTTAAATTTTCTAAAGTTTCTTTAGGCGTTTGTTGCTCATTCCTTTTAATAACTCTACTAAAAGCTATCTTTGGCTCTATATCGATATACATTGTGATTTTAGGCTGTATAAGGAGCTCATGTAATCTATCTACCAAGGTGTTTGTAATTGATAAATTAGAATAAACTTTATTGCAAGTCATGTACCTATCAATAATTACATAATCATACTGTTCCAATGCTGGTTTTAAAATTTTTTCAGAAAAATAAACCATTTCTAATGCCCATAAACAGCCTCTAAAAATTTCGGAAAACTCTGCCCATCTATTTGTATTGTATTTACGACAAATAGAATCTAGTTCTTTAAAAAATATCTTAGATTGATTCAAAGGCAAAAAAATAGAATTACTTCCTAAATTTTTGGAAAGATTTTTGGATAATGTAGTCTTACCAGACCCATCAATACCGCATATATATATCAGTTTTCCGTTCGACATTCTTTTCCCTACTATACCTATAATTTTCTAGCTCTGTCTTAATTTTTTGAAAATCTGAGTCCATTAATAAATTTAAATTATGATTAAAAGTTTTATTTTTTCTTATAGATTCTTCTAAATCAATTATCTCACTAAAATTTTTAAATATTGAATCTGATTTGTTAAATATTGCCGTCTCATGAGGACTCATTTGAGATATCTCTTCTATTTTTTTAAAATTACGCTGGTATACATGTAAACTTCCTACATAATGATAATAGCATCCCAAGTCTACTCCAAGTTGATACGCTATATACTCTTGAAGCATTGTAAAAGAAAAAATATCATATGGTAGACCTAAAAAGATATCGTTTGATCTCATATTTGTAATAAGGTGTAGCTTATTATTTCGAATTAAAAATTCTAAAGAAAGAGTACATGGGATATCTTTACTTTCCTTACCAAGATCATCTGCACTATATAAGGGTATTACAGCACGCCGAGTTCCTGTATCATTCTTTAAAAGCTGGATTAAGTCATCAATTAGGGGTACTATTTTGGGACCGTATGCCCCTTGAAGTATTGAACCATCATCTGAAAACTTTGCCATACTCGGAGCATAATACTCGATTTCGGATAAATCATTGCTCCCTCGTAAATACCATAAAAATTCTCCTATGGCATAATAAAGTTTAAGATTCCTAGCAGAGTTCTCTAAAAATCGTCTTTTGGGCTCCGTTAGAACAATACTAACGCCAATTAATTCTTTTACTGCCATCCCTCTTGAAACAATATGTTGCCCATTATCTTCAAGCAATTTACATAACTTAACATATAGCGAATCAATATTATTTTCACATAGATTATTAGTAAGAATGGTTTTTGTTTTCATCTTTGAATATAATTCTTTCTGAAATAAAATAATTTTGAACTTTTTCTACATACTCTAATGAACAGTTAATTGAAATTCCTTTATGATTTGAAAAGACTTTAGCAATATCATTTAAATTATTCAGACCATTATAACTTAACAGAATAAATAAATAGTCTTTCTGCAATGAAAAATACGTATCATCTGAGTATCGATGCAATACTTGATATCCATTATCTTCTGTAATATCTATATCGTGACTAATTTTATATGCCATAAATTCCTCCATAAACAACTTCAATGAAAAAAAATTTGATATTTTTTTCATTGAAGTTAAAAATTTGAATTCGGTTAATTATTTAGTTGCATTGCAACAGGCAAGCAAATCACTTGCTTTATTAACCAATTCTTTCAAAGTTAATTTTTTCATTTGATCACCTCCTTTCCATGAACTATAATTATTGGATTACATAAATAATAAATTAGCATCTCCAAACTCATAGAATAAATACTGCTCATCTATTGCATGTCGATATAAATTCATAATATTTTCCGTGCCAATTACTGCTGCTGATAACGCAAGGCGACTAGTCATTGAACCGTGAAAATTTGTAATTAATGCATCCGTGATTTTGAAGTTGTAACCTGGATATATATATAAATCAGTATAATTTTTTTAATGGAGATACAATTTTAAAATTATCATACTCACAGCTTTCCAAAGTCCTTATAACAGTCGTACCCACGGCAAATATTTTGTTTCCATTTAATTTAGTATCTCGAATTAATTCTGCAGTTTCTTCTGGTATTTCGTAGTATTCTTTGAAAACGCTATGTTCTTCAATAAATTCTTCAAAAATTTTTGTATCAACTGATGCACAATTTAAAGTAATATATCCAATTTTTACGCCTTTTTTTCTTAAAGCTCTTAAAATTCTATTAGAAAAATGTCGGTTAGCAGCAGGATTTTCAAATGAACCTAATTTATTAGCAATTCCATTTTGATAATAAGCAATGGACCACTTTTTTCTCGTATAAATAGACCTTACAGCTTCACCATGTACTAGGAGATAATCATATAAGTCTTCTTGTGAACAATTAAAACTGCACAAAAATTCCTCACCATTAATATTTTTATCTACTGTAACATTTATTTTATCGCTAAGAAAAAATTTTTCTGATATGATTCCATCCTGTAAATCTGACCTAATTCTGATATAAATTACATAACCTTCTTCATTTTTTTGTTTTTATATGAAACTTTACTTCCCCATATTTTTCAGAGTACGCATAAAATATAGGAGAGACTGTCTTACTATTATTTAGAATAATCAAATCTCCTGGATTAATGTAATTATGAAAATTCAAGATATAGTCATCAATAATTTTATCTGAATTTTTAAATCCAATAATCAATCTTGAACTATCTCGACTCCCTGACATAAGTTCTACTGGCTCCCGAGCAGCTAATTCAACCGGTAATTCATATTTCAATTTATTTGTGTCATTTAGCATGATTTCCTCTTTCTAACGTTAGACTAATAACATAGTCTGTAGTAACTTCTAATCTTTGACAAATATAATACAAAAGATATACTGAGGGATAAGAAGTATTATTCTCTATTCCAGATAATTGCTTCCGGCTACACAAATTCTTATAAATATATTTTTGAGTTAATCCTTTATTAAGTCTTAAATTCCTCAATACATAACCTATACCATCCATTTCTTCACATCCTTCAGATATCTTGATTTTATTATCAACTTTTCTTAAAAGTAAAACAAGACCCACATATGTCCCATTTGAATCACTAGAAAATATATACAGAAAATCAATGAAATTCTATTTTTTGCCACAGTATAATAAGGGTAACTAGTCTTATAAAAATTTATTTTATCGTCATATCTGAGAGTTTAATCAGCTATTTCATAAAAATCATCAATCTTTAGCTGAGACACATTTGTCACAATCATAAATAGACATATAGTTCTTGACATATAGTCTAATATATGAAAAAATACTTATTGGAGGTTGTAATATGACTGAAAAAATCAAAAACTGGGTTAATA
>CAKMQO010000126.1 GCA_927911695.1 uncultured Gemella sp.
ATAATAGAAAAAACAAAGAGATAGAAAATGAAGGAGAAAAAAGCGAGAAAGAAATCAAGTGAAAAAGAAAATATCGAAAATAATAGGAACGATAACAGTAGCATGTGTGTTAATGATCACAGCAGGTTGTGGAATAACGGGTAAAGGTAGTAGAAGTTGGCTAGAAAATAAAGTATCAGATATAGAAAAGTCTATCCAACAGAAAATCCAGAAGACTTATTTGAAAAATTTCCAATTGGATTTAGAATAGAACAACGAAAGATATTTAAGAAAGATGGTAAAAATTATAGCGTAGAGATAGAAATGAGGGGGAATCCTAAACAAAAAAATAGAAAGGTATAGCGAGGAGAGTTTTACAGAATACAAACCCTTTAAGGAGACAATAGTAAAAGAAAGTAAAGTGGAATATGTAAAAGGCGAAGGTTTAGTTTTAGAAAAACCAGAGTTAGAAGATAGTTTATTGTTTAAAAAATACTTCTTATTCCAAAAGTTAAAACTAAATAAAGATGTATTGAAGAAATTAGAAGTAAAAGATAAAAGTTTTAGTTTTGAAACAGGTAGTTATAATATAAAAATATTTATTTACAAACGAGGAGATAGATAGTTATTTAGGAATAAACAAACAAAAGGTAAGCTTCGATATTATAGGGCAATATAGTGAAAAAAATAAACGATATTTCCATTCATTAATTATAAAAGAAGAGGATACAAAGGAAGATAGTTTCTCAGAGAAAGTAGTGGAAGATAAGATAGATAAGGAAAATGAAGAATAACACGCTTTATGCCTCAGAGATAACTTACGAATTTGAAAAAACAAGTATAAAGTAATCTAGTGATGATAATATTATAAAAGAGACTTATAATCAAAGTGAAAAGCCCCGTATCTCCAAATTTCTTATAGTTAGAAATCCAAGATACAATTTATCTATAAGATAATAGTTTATTGTTTATGTTCAAATCTATACTAAGTTTAAGAAGTTGTATGAAAATATAGAATAAAGGCAATAATAAAAAGTTAGTAGAAAAGGAAGGGGAAATGAAGAAAGTATTGATAAGTATAATATCTGTAATAGTAATAATAGCGATATTAATAACAGGTAAAAAATATTGGAATGAATATCGAGTGGAAAAAGATGTAGACCAAGTAGAAAAGATGGTATATGGAGAAGAGGTGAAAACAGAGCTAGAACATATACTAAAATTATTAGATAGAAAAGCTCTGACACCAGAAGGGAAAATAAAAAGTTATAAAATAGATGATAGTTATACTATGAAAGGTATAACGGAAGCTATAAATGTGAAATTGATAATAAATGATGATAAAGATCTTACTGTTAAGACAGCTCTATATAAAGATTCTAAAAGAGGAGCTTTAGAGCCTAATGGTATTCTAACATCTGAAAGATTATCAGAACTTTTATCGAATAAGATAACAGGATAAAGAAAATAAGAGTAAATAGAAAAAATATTCCTCGATAGATGAGGGTAGAGAGGGTAATATCTGTATTTACTCTATAAATTTTTTGAGTTATAATTTTAATTAGTAGATTTATTAAAAAAAGCGAGGTATCTTATGAAAATAGCAGTAGTAGGTGGGGGAATAGTAGGAGCTACATGTGCTTATTATTTGTCAAAAGAACAAAAAAATGAAATAGTAGTTTTTGATTATGGTTTGGGTCAAGCTACAAAAGCATCGGCTGGGATTATAAGTCCGTGGTTTTCTAAAAGACGTAATAAACCTTGGTATAAGATGGCGAGACTTGGAGCGGATTTTTATTTGAAATTAGTTAAAGATTTAGAAGTTGATGGCTATAATACTGACTTTTATTCACAATGTGGAGTATATTTATTGAAAAAAAATGAAGATAAACTACCTGAGTTAAAAGAACTTGCTGAAAGTCGTAAAGAATTATCACCGATGATAGGGGATTTAGAGATAATCTCAAAAGAAGAGGTTCGAAAAATCATTCCTAGCTTTGATAATAATGGAGATGTATTGTACGCGAGTGGTGGTGGACGTGTAGAAGGAGAGAGATTCGTTAATACCTTACTTACTGCCTCGAAAGCTAATGTCGTTAGGGAAAAAGTTAGTCTAAAGGTTGTGGGGAATAAATACGAGATTAATGGACAGGTTTTTGATACTGTTGTTCTTGCGACTGGTGCGTGGTTAAAAGATATACTAGCGCCTCTTGGCTTTGATGTTGATGTTCGTCCGCAAAAAGGTCAACTAAGAGATTATAAAGTTTTTGATGAAAATACAGGATCTTATCCAGTTATAATGCCTGAGGGTGAATTGGATATTATTCCGTTTGAAAAAGGCGTTGTTAGTGTTGGAGCGACACATGAAAATGACATGGGCTTTGATTTAACTGTTGATAAACAACAACTTGATGCTTTTGGTGAAGAAGCGGAGAACTTCTTAGGTGAATTGAGAACTGCACAGATAATAAATGAACGCGTTGGAATTAGGGCTTATACTAGTGATTATTCTCCGTTCTTTGGAGAGATTCCGACATTAGAAAAATGTTTATGCAATTAGTGGTCTTGGTTCTTCTGGTTTAACTACAGGTCCGATAATTGGCTATAGTGTAGCGAATATAATTTTAGGAAATGATATAGAATTAGACCCACGAGATTACAACATCGAAAACTACATATTACGTAAGTAGGAAGATTAATGAAGAAATTAATATAATAATAAGAAAGCACTGAACGATTTTGTTCAGTGCTTTTTGATGTTTTAAATTTTTTAATTATTTATGTGCTAATTCTTTAGCTCCGCGGTGACTTAATACTGCGAATACGATACAAAGAACTGCAGATGATAGAAGTACGTAAAGTCCTCCAGACCATCCTATACGGTCAACAACGAATCCGATGAACCAAGTACCGAATGAAGCACCCACGATGTAACTCATGAATCCTCTTAGACCAACTGCGTTACCAACAGCAAATGATGGAACAACTTCCATAGTTTGAACTGATGCTAAGAATTGTGGTACGTAGATTAGACATCCAGAAAGGCTGGCAAATACGATTACCCATACTAGAGAAGTACTTTCCCAATATCCGATTAGACAGAAGAAAATGATAACCATTGCACCGATTGCTGGAGGCATACGGTAACCTTTGAATACTTTATCAGATAGGTATCCAGCAAGAAGTGTTGATGGAATAGCAGCCCACTCGAATAATGTGAAGGCGATACCCATTTGTCCTTTTGTGAATCCTTTAGTTTCTAATAAGTAAATTGGAAGCCAAGAAATTAATCCAAAACGGATTAAGTATACGAATGTATCAACTAGAGATACATACCAAGCGTGTTTATTTTTTAATACGTAATTTATGAAGATTTGCCCTGCGCTTAAGTTTGCAGCTTCTTCTGGTACGTGTTTTACTTCTACCTTGTGTGTTTCACCAGTGATTTCTTCCATTGTTGGTAGACCTTCATTTTCTGGTTTTCCTTTAACTAAAACAAGGATAATAATAACGAAGATAATAGCGATAATCGCTGGGAATACGTAGTATGCTAATTTCCAGTGTTCTTTACCAAAGATGAAGAATCCTAATGTAACAACACTTGCTACGATTCCTCCACCGATGTTGTGAGAAATATTCCAAAGAGCAGTCATACGACCACGTTCTTTTTTAGGATACCAGCTTGCAAGTGTGATGAATGCTGGTCCAACTCCCATACCTTGGAAAAGTCCTAGTAAGATTACTAAGATTGATACTAAGAATACAGTGTGACTAACTCCAAGTGCTAAGTTTACAGATGCACAAAGGAAAAGTCCAAGAGCCATATATTTTTTTGGATCGGCTTTATCCGCTAAACTACTCATGAATCCTTTACTTAATCCATATGCTAGTAACATGTAACTCATGATTGCACCCATTTGAGTTTTAGAAATTCCTAAAGATGCTTTAAGGTCACTACTCGATAAACTGATGTTATTTCTAACAATGTAGAATGCCATGTATCCAAGGAACACTCCAAGGAAAGAAATAAATCTTAATTTTTTATAAGTTGGCATAACTTTATCGGCAGGAACTGTATGTGATTTAGCTTTAGGTTTTAAAAATGATAACATAAAAATGTTCCTCCTAAATATAATATATAAATTTTAATAACTGAAAACTATGTGTTATATCAGCATGTAAAATTATATACTACAGAAAGGGAAGTTTGTCAATAGTTTTTATATATTATATAATATTATTTTTTAT
>CAKMQO010000127.1 GCA_927911695.1 uncultured Gemella sp.
ATGCAGCGGTTAAATTCCACTTAGATCGTGACAAAAAAGAAGTTACATTAACTATCCATGATGGTGCTAAATGGAGCAACGGTGCAAGCATTCACATCAAAAGACATCGTAGCTACATACGAACTTATGGGTAACCCTAAATTCACTACAAATACTCGTTACAACGAATCATTTGAATACATCGAAGGTATGAAAGAATACCACGCTGGTAAAGCAAAAACTATCTCAGGTCTTCAAGTTAAAGATGACAAGACAGTAGTACTTAAGTATACTGAAGTGCGTCCTGCATTACTATGGGGTGAAGGTTTAGTTACTGACTTCTTAAACGCTAAACAAATAGAAGAAGCTTCTAAAGACTTCGCTAAATTTGCTGAAGCAGACTTAAACAAAAAACCATTATCATATGGTCCTTATTACATCACTAAAGTAGTAAACGGAGAAAGTGTTCTTGCAGAACAAAACCCTCACTACTACAACAAAGATAAAATGAAACTTAAAAAAATCGAGTTCAAAACAGTAGCTCCAGCTCAAGCTAGCCAAGTAATCAAAAATGGAGAAGTAGACGTGATCGATAGCGTTACTCCAAGTGTTTACGAAGGGGCAAAAGATATTAAGAACGGAACATTCTTAGGAGAAGCTTCTCGTTACATGTCATATGTAGGATTCAAACTAGGTAAATTCGACAAAGCTAAGGGAGAAAACGTAGTTGATCCTAATTCTAAACTAGCAGACAAAAACTTACGTCAAGCATTCCTATATGCAGTTGACCGTGACCAAATCAATGAAAAAATCTTCAAAGGATTACGTTTTACTCCAACTGGATCTGGTATGTACCCAGCAGCTGTAGGTAAATTAGTAAACGAAAACGCAACTGCAGCTAAAAAAGATGTAGAAAAAGCTAAAAAATTATTAGATGACGCAGGATTCAAAGATAAAGATGGAGACGGACTACGTGAAGATAAAAACGGAAACAAACTTTCATTCAACTTCGCTATCCGTAACACAGGTGCTGAATATGACCAAGCATTAGCTGACGTATTCGTTAAATCTTGGAAAGAAGTAGGATTAGATGTTAAATTAGTAGACGGAAAACTTATGTCTCCAAAAGACTTCTCTCAACGTGTACAAGCAGATGATCCATCAATCGACATCTTCCAAGCAGCATGGCAATTTGGAACAAACCCTAACCGTCAGGAGTTATTAGGTAAAAAAGCTCCATTAAACTTATACCGCTACACTACTGAAGCATTCGAAAACAGTTTCAAAGCTCAAGGATCAGCTGATATGTTTGATGAGGCTAAATTAAAAGCAGCTTACAACAAATTTGATGGTGAAGTAGCTGAAGAATTACCATTCTTCCCATTAAGCTGGGATACAAGTATCTCATTCTACAACAAACGTGTTAAAGCATACGATTTAGCTAAAGCTAAGAAAAACCAATTCAAACTTTATGAACTAGAGTTAACAGCTAACGAAGGTGCTAAATAATAAAAATTAAAATGCGACATAGATGACTTCGGTTGTCTATGTCTTTTTTTAGGATGTTAGTATTTCCTAGGAAATATTTAAAATAATTTGGAAATTGTTAGATATCGTATGTAGTAGCTAATAGTTGAATTTTTTGTTAATAACGTATAAAATTATAAAAGTATAATGTATTTATTGCTATGATAGTGAATACTTTTAGAATTTTAAAATTCATAGAAAATTTATAGGAAAGGTGTATTAATGAGAAAATTTATTTCAGAGTTATTGTTAATAATTGTTACGATTATTTGGGGATTAGCTTTTATCTGGCAAAATATTGCGAGTAAGGTTCTAGGGCCTCTTACAGTTGTGGGTATAAGATCAGTAATCGCAGTAGTATTTCTTGGTGCTGTAGCACTTCTGATTCCAAGTCTATATAGAAGTCAGGATCCTAAGATTTTGGCAGAACCAATAACAAAAAATAAAAGTTGGATACTTGGTGGTATCTGTGGAATAGTGTTATTTTTTGCAATGTATATTTCACAAATAGGTATCGGGATGACAACAGCAGGTAAAGCTGGATTTATTACAGTTTTATACATATGTATAGTGCCATTTATCGGGGTATTCTTAGGTAATAAGCTTAATAAATTCTTTATTATAGGATTAATTTTATCGGTAATTGGTTTTTATTTCTTATCGGTAAAAGAAGAATTCGCTTTAGAGATGGGAGATATTATTGTTCTAATTAGTGCAGTGCTATTCGGTATTCATATAATAGTTATTGATTATTCAGCTGTTAGAGTTAATTCAATGTTCTTATCGCTTGTTCAATTAGTTGTTGTATCTGTATTAAGCTTAGTATTAGCTATTTTCAAGGAGACAATCGTCTTTGCGGATATAATGAGCGTTATTTGGCCATTACTTGCGATAGGAGTACTTTCTAGTGGAGTAGGGTACACTTTACAAATTGTAGGGCAAAAAGATGTTCCGCCACATACAGCATCGTTAATATTAAGTTTAGAGTCTGTTGTAGCTGCGATAGGTGGAGTGCTTATTCTTGGTGAGCATATAGGGCTAAGAGAAGGAATAGGTATGCTTATTGTCTTTGTAGGTATTATAGTTTCACAACTACGTGACAAAAAGAGTAATTAAATAATTTACAATGAAATTTAATGGAGGGCAGCTTGAAAATCATGATTTATAAATAGATTTCCTTGCTCCTTCTATTTTTTATGAGGTTAAAGATGAAAAAGATATTTAAGATAGTATTAGGGTTATTACTTATGGGGATTTTAGGGTTTGCAGGATTAGTTGGATATTTATGGGCTACAGAATATAGTCCAAACGGAGTTGAGAGTTTAAAGGTAACTAAACAAGGTACATCAGAAAGTGCTAAGGTAGGAACAGAGTACACAGCTCTTAACTGGAACATAGGTTATGCTGGTCTTGATAAAGATGAAGATTTCTTTATGGATGGTGGAAAGATGGTTCTACCACTTGATAAAGCTCATGTTGAGGAAAATCTAAAAAAATATTACAGAGATTGTTAAAAAACAAAAAAAGCTAACGTCAATTTTATTCAAGAAATAGATGAAGATTCAAAACGTAGCTACAATATCAATCAAGTTACTAAATTCGATGAAATACTTGGCTTAAATAGTATTTTAGCATATAATTTCAAGGTTAGATATGTACCTTATCCAGTACCGCCGTTAGGGAAGGTTAAGAGTGGTATCTATACTGCGACTAGTTTCAACGTGGAGAATGCAAGAAGATTCCAAATGGCGATTCCATTCACATTCCCAGAGAGACTTGCTAATTTAAAACGAGGATTCTCTGTTATTTATACAAAAGTTGAAAATAGTGATAAGCATTTAGTATTGATTAATGCTCATCTGGATGCTTATGATAAAGGCAATTCTGGTAAAAAAGCACAGATGAAACAACTTCTTGAATTTATCGATTATGAGTATAAGAAAGGTAATTATGTCCTTGTTGGAGCGGATTTTAATCAGTCGTTAAAAACTTTAACACAAGATGAAATTAACGTTGTTCCAAAAGAATTATGGCGTGCTGAGAATTTAGATAAGAGTATGTTACCTGCAGGATTTAACTTAGTGTATGATGAAAGTAAAAATTCTGCGAGACTTAATAATAAACCTTATGTGAAGGATAGTGAAGGTACTTATGGCTTTATTATCGATGGATATATTGCTAGTGATAATATAGAAGTACTAGAAGTAGAGACGCTAAATCAAGAGTATAGATATAGTGATCATAACCCGGTAAAACTAAGATATAAATTAAAATAGAATAAAAGAAGCGGCTCTGAAATTAAGTTAAAAGAGTCGCTTTTTCAATGAGCCAGATATTATAGACATTTTGTTCTTTGATTGTGATGCGAGACTTCTTTAACTAATTGAACATGAAAAATCCCACAAACTTATGTTTGTGGGATAGTTTTTTATGCGTTTTGTTTTGTGTCTTCTTTGAAGAATGCTTTATGAAGTTTATCAACGATTGCTGATAAAGCTCCATCTCCAGAAATGTTACATGCAGTTCCAAAGCTATCTTGAGTGATGTATAATGCGATCATTAGAGATAACATAATTTCATTGAATCCAAGAACTGATTGTAATAGTCCAAGAGCTGCCATAACTGCACCACCTGGGACTCCAGGAGCAGCTACCATTGTTACTCCAAGTAATAAGATGAATTTAACCATTACTGCTGCTGAAGGAAATGCAGCGCCATTTTGTAACCAGAATACTGCAGAAGCACATGTAGTTAACGTAATTGTACTTCCTGATAAGTGGATAGTTGCAAATAATGGAATTGTGAAGTTTGCGATATTTTTATCAACACCCATATTTTTAGTACTTCTTAGTGTTACAGGAATAGTAGCAGCTGAAGATTGAGTACCAATTGCTGTCATGTATGCCGGTAAGATGTTTACAAGCATTTTGAATGGATTTCTCTTGTTAATTGTACCTGCAAAAGTATATTGAGCAAGGATAATTATAAAGTGTAAGATAATAATTAGAACAAATACCATAGCGAAGATTTTTAAGATTTTAAATACTTCACCAGATGCAGTAATGTTCATGAAAACACCTAGGATGTAGAATGGAAGAAGTGGAATAATTACTGTAGCAAGTAATTTTTCAATAATTTCTCCAAAGTCTGAGAATCCTTGTTTAAGTCCTTCTGATTGAGTTGCTGAAATCCCGATTCCTAAGATGAATGAGATAATAAGCGCTGTAGTAACATCAAAAATTGGAGTCATTTTAAACTCGATGAAAGGTTTTAACATTAAATCTTCAGGATTTTTGAATGTTTGTAATGTGGCATTAGCTAAAATGTTTGGTAATACAGCTTTAGCTGTTAGGAATGCAAATGTTCCCGCGATAATAGTAGAAATATATGCAACACCTGTTGAAAGTCCAAGTAATTTACCAGCATTGTTTGACACTTGGCTAATACCTGGTACGATAAATCCTACGATAATAAGTGGGATTGTGAATCCTAAGAATGAGCTGAAAATTGACGAGAATGTTACGAAACCTCTAATAACAGTTGTTGGAAGAGTGCTTCCTAAAACTATTCCCAATGCTACAGCTATAATAAGTTTTGCTATTAATGGAATTCTTTTATAATAACTCATTGTTCGATCTCCTTTTTCATTTATTGTATTTTTTAAAAAGACATGTGTACATTATACAAGAAAAGCCTTGATTTGTAAAGGGGAATAGATATATTTTTTTAATTATTTGAAAATTTTATAAATCTATATAGTAGAAATTCTATTCGACAAAACAAAAAAGCTTAAAACCTCAAATTATTATTGAGATTTTAAGCTTTTTGCTGTTATTAGATTAATTTGAATACATCATTTAAGTTCTCAGCCATTGTTGGGTGAGTGAAGATTTGATCTCTGATGTAAGTGTAAGGAATTTTGTTATCAATTGCCATTTTGATTAGGTTGATAATTTCTTCTGAGTTTTTACCGAATAAAGTAGCTCCAAGAATTAAGTTAGTGTCTTTGTCTACAGTTACACGGAATAATCCACGTGGTCTTGGTTAACAGCTCCTCTAGGCATGTTAGCAACTGGTAATGATGCTACTGCAACGTTAGGGTATGCTGCTTCAGCTTCTTCTTTGTGTAAACCAACGTGAGATAATGCTGGAGAGATGAATGTTGAGTAAGGTACGTTTTTACGGTCAGCAGTTGTGTATTCTTTGTTACCGTGTAAGTATCCGTTAACTACTCTGAAGTCATCTAATGATACGTATGTAAATTGTAATCCACCGTTAACATCACCAACTGCGAATACATTTTCTACAGCTGTTTGACAGAATTCGTCAACTACGATTGTTCCGTTTGGACGTAATTCGATATCAGTGTTTTCTAATCCTAATCCTTCAGTGTTAGCACGACGTCCAGTTGCGTGTAATACTGCTTCGAATTCTAGTGGACCATATTTTTCTGTATCAACAACTACAAGTTCTCCGTTGTTGCGGATTTCTTTTGTTGCAGTTCCTAATTTGAACTCGATTCCTGCTTCTTCTAAGTATCCTTGAGCAAGTTCAGCGATATCTTTATCTTCTCTTCCTAAGATTCCAGGAGCGAAGTCGATAACTGTAACTTTAACTCCAAGACGAGCGTATAGGTTAGCGAATTCTAATCCGATGTTACCTCCACCGATAATTCCTAGAGTTTTAGGAGCTTTTTCTAATTTTTGGAATTCAGTGCTATCGTAAACATTTTTAGAAGTTGTTAATCCTGGAATTGGTAATACATTGTTTTTAGCTCCAGTGTTAATTACTACGATTTCACCTTCAAGTTGTTTAGTTTCTCCGTTAGCAGAAATTTTCTACTACTTTGTTAGAAACGAATTAGCGTGAGCTGTGTAAACATCAACGTTTGGACTGCTATCTAACATAGCGAAGTTTTTTAGCGTTAAGTTTAGATACAACAGTATCTCTTGTAGCTTTAGCTTCTGCGAAGTCTTTTTTTATTGTCAGCAGCTACGATTAAAGTTTTAGTTGGGATACATCCGATATTGATACAAGTACCACCGTACATTGCACTACTTTCTTCAACTACTGCTACTTTTTTTCCTTCTTTAGCAAATGTTGCTGCTAAAGTTTTTCCGGCTTTACCGAATCCTACTACTAATAAATCATATTTAACCATAATTTGATTCCTCTTTTACTTTAGATTTTATTGTTTATATTTTATATTTTAATAATAAATATAAGATGAAAACTATTTAATTCATATTTTACTCCTACTTTTTTAAAATTTCAAGCACTTTGCCTACAAAAGTAGACGATTTTGAAATTTTTTTTTTGATATAAGATTATATTATTGATGGAATCGTTATAATATCAACGTTTCAAAGAAAAAATTTACGGATATTATTTTGATATTGCTTTTCATTATGGTATAATATCCTTTGTACAAATTTGAAATTTTATGGAGGAAAACAATGACATTACCTAATTGTCCAGAATGTAAAAGTGAATATACTTATGAAGATGGAAATATGCTAGTATGTCCAATGTGTGCTTATGAATGGTCACCAGAAGATGCTAGTGGAACAGAAGAGGAAAAAGTTTACCGCGATGCTAACGGAAATGTACTTCAAGATGGAGATACAGTTTCTGTAATTAAAGATTTAAAAGTTAAAGGTAGTTCATCTACATTAAAACAAGGAACTCGCGTTAAAAATATCAGATTAGTTGATGGAGATCATAACATCGATTGTAAAATTGATGGTTTCGGAGCTATGAAACTAAAATCTGAATTCGTTAAAAAAATATAATACAAAAAGAGCTGACTCAGTAGTTATGATTTCAATGAAATCACAAAAGAGTTCAGCTCTTTTAATTTTTTATCTTTTGATTAGTTTTAATATTTTTCTTCTTAGTGGTAATCCGTAGTTGTACATTAAATTGAATATGTGAGAGATTACTAAATCGAACTCTCCGTAGTATTCTACGATATTTGGAGCGAATTTTGATTTAAAACCAAGTAGACTGTCGTTTAAATCTCCTTCGATTCCACCCATAGAAACTTCTTTAACACCCATTTCCTGAGCTTTTTTCATCGTATCAGAAAAGACTTTATACTGTGCAGGAAGTTTCGCGAATCTTCATTCATACCAGCGTAAATAATTTCTGCGTGGTTACCATAAGCGATAGTAATCGCAGCACTTATAACTTGATCCTTGCTCTTATCTTCGATCTCTAAGCTATCAAATAAAACGATTAGCTTTTCAATTCCGGCTACTTGCTCAAGAAGAGTGCGTTTTTTCTTCGGTGATTTTTCTCCAAGAGCTTCAATTTCATCTTCAATAGCTTCTTTTCTAGAATGACATTCTTTTACAGCTTTTTCTACATTTATATATGAAATGTATAATAAGGCATTGTCTCCAAAAGTATCTAGTAAGTTTTCGAAATACTCACGTCCACGAAGAGAGATATTTTTTCTTTTTTCAGTACAAGCTAGGGCGAAAAGGAAGTCGTCAAGATTCTCTTTACCACAACGTCTAACTTCAACGAATTTTTTCTCTGCATCACGAATTAAGCGACGTGTATCTTTTGGGAAAAGATCAGGGACTTCTTGTTCAAGCTTAGTGACAGTGTTAAAACGTGGTTGGATAGTACTGCTCATATCAAGGCTGAAACCTTTGTGTTTATAACCATTCTCCTTGAATACTTTAATAAGACTGTTGTTCTCTCTATCTACCTCAACATCCTTAAACACTGCTAATTTCTCATCTTTTACCGCAGTAGGGATATCTAGTTTAACCATTTTAGCGCCTTTTTCTTTGACGAATTTTTTAAGGTTAGTTAGAAAGAAATTAAGTAGCTCAGTATTAGTATAATCAAGAATAGGACCACGTGGGGCATACCATAATCCTTGACGAGTTAGAATTTGAACAGCCGCTATAATATTGTCATTTTCATCTTCGACAGCTACTCTTATAGCCCCCCATGTGTTTTTAATGTGAGACCACTCGATAGCTTGCATCATATTACCATGTTTGTGATTTTTTATAAATTCAGTATATTTTTCATCGTTAATATTTGTTAAAAATTTCATTATTCAATAATCCTTTAACTAAAGTACACTTAATCATAACAAATTATAGTAGAAAAATCAATTTTTAGAAGGAATGAGCGATAAATAAGTTAATTAAAATGTTTACAAGCATCTATAAAACCTATATAATATTTATAAAGAATAAAAAAAGGAAGTAATTGCGATGAACATGAATATATTGTACATTATGCTAGGATTTATATTTGTCTATGCGATGATTTCTAACGCAAGAGATAAGATAAAAAAGCGTGATGAAAAGAGCAAAGAAGCATTCGAAAGACTACAAAGTCCGGCTTATAAAAAAGAATTAGAAAAGGTTATAAACTTAAGTCAAGATGATGCGTTTAACATTGCAGCATTAAGAAAAGCATACTTTTTAAATGGAAAAGATGCGAAAAAACTAATAGAAATTGTAAAAAGAAGTAAAGGAATTTAATTATGAAGATAGCATTAATTATTATTTTAGCATTAGCGATTTTTATGTTCATTTCAACTAGGAACAGTAAATCAAAAGAAGAATGGGCAGAAAAACAAAAAGTGAGTAAAGAAAAATTTAATGAACTTGTGAAAGATAGTAATAGAGAAGAAGTACTTTCAGTAGTCGATGCTACTAAAGGAGATATTCACAATGTAAAAATGATAAGAGATAGGTATACAGATCTAGTACTTTATGATGCAAAAGCATTATGGGAAGCTGTAAAAGAAGAAGCTTTGAAAAGACGTGAATTAGAAGTTAAGGAATTAATTGCTAGTAAATATTCTGATATAAAAGAAGTTGTTAATCCAGATGTTGGTGATATTGCAAATATTAAAATTATTAGAGAGCGCTATGATTTAGATATAGTACAAGCAAAAGAATTATGGGAAAGCATCAGAGATGAGGTTAAAACAATAATATTCGAAAATGTGAATAAAATTCAACCCCCAAGAGTTAGAATATACTAACTTTTGGGGTATTTTATATTATTTATTTTCCTTCAATAGTAATCATCCATACTTCACTACGAGCTGAAGTTTTGAAAGGTGGCCCCCAGAAACCATAACCCGCAGAAGTGAAGAAATGTTTACCATAATCTTCGCGTAGCCATGATCTAGGGTGTACACTACATCTGTGATGAAGTTTAACGGCCATAGTTGTCCGCGTGAGTATGCCCAGAAAAGTTGAACATCTATAGGTAAGGTAGCGTGATAATTCAATAGCATCAGGCTGA
>CAKMQO010000128.1 GCA_927911695.1 uncultured Gemella sp.
GCAAGTATAATTTTTTATTAATCAAGAAAAATTTATTTTTTTTTTCATATAAAAGAATATTAGTATAATCTATTTCATTGAAACGTTTTTTGTGTTATATTTATAGTATGATCTATTAATTTTCAAAGGTTGAATTTGACAGTTCTTTATGTAAAGATAAAAAAATTAATTCATCTTTAATCCACCTTGAAAAAATTAATATTAGAATAGATTAATATATCATATGTAAAAGGAGAAACTCCATGAAAACAAATAAATTATTAAAATCAAGTATGAGTGTTGCATTGGCACTTACTATATCTTCTATCACAGCTCAAGCTTGGCCAACAAATAGTAATATTGCAAAAGCTGATTTCGGTGATACTGCGGCTTCTGAGCAAACTAAGGCAGAATTAAATGAAGTAATTAATAAAATATTCAATGACCAATCTATCACAAATAGATACTTAGGTACTACATTTTTCCATAAAACTTCAAACTTCCCGTATTATCATGTAACGTTTGAAAACCACCAAGTTCCCGATGATGTTATTGACTCTACCCCTTGGTATAACATGTGGAGCGAAGCTGCTGCTGCAAAAACAAAACTAGCTGCTAACTCATACACAGAAAAAACTGCAAAAAATGCTATTAACACTTTAAAATATTATATTCAACTTTATAACTTTGATGTTAATCATGATTTACATGACGATGGTTTCTATACAACAAAGGATTTCAAAACACCAACAATGGTCTCTGTGTCAAGCGATGGCCAACAAGACTTTTATAAAAAAGTAACTGACAATAAAGAAGAAATCAAAAACCTATTTAAAGAATCACTTGTAGGTATCTACAAACAAGGACAAGATATAGAAAATTAATCTTGTTGCCAATCCGGATAAAGTAAGCAAAATTACAAGTTTTACTGTAAATAAAGTATCTGGCGTGGATACAAACGTTAAACTTGGACCTTCTGCTGAAGATCAACGCATTATCGCCTTCAGCGTTCCCGGAGAATTAAAAGCGGAACAACTGGTAATATCTAACATGACCTATTTAGATAAAAATGGAAATAAACAACAAACTGGACCATTTGCATTAGATATAAACTACTCATCTGCTAAAAAAAATAACGAAGCCATCCCTAAATATAGAGAAAAATTAAACGAAAAAATTCAAAATTGGATAGACCGTGGTAATAAAGTTAATGAATGGCTTCTAACAAAAGAAAATACTTCAGATTCTGCTTCAGACTTCTCACAAAGAGCTAAGATTACAGAAGCTGTAACAAAATTACAAGAATTGAAACGTTCTGAAAATGCTAATTACGATAAATTATATGAAATTTCAACTCCTATCCACGAAATGGAAGATATTGCAACATTACGTGAAGTTTTGGATATTAAAGTCGCTAAACTTCTAGAATATTTCGAACTATATAACGAAAAAACATATACAAAAGAAAGTATTGAGCAATATAAAAACTATATTAAGAGTGTTCCTGCATTAAAAAATACAAAAAATATCAAAGAACTAGTTCAATTAATAAAAGATTTTGATAATGCGAACTTCACTTATTTAAGATATAACACTACAGAACTAAAAAGAATAATCGATATCGCTGAGAGAAAAATCAAAAGTGAATATGAACCTGTAACCCTTGAAAAATTCGAACAAGCCTTAAACCACGCTAAAGACTGGATTAAACAAACAGAAAGCTATAATCCTCAAATTAACGATACATCAGATCGTGTAAAACAATTAACTGATGCTATAAATAACCTTGTTAAAAAAGATGGACAAAAAGGAGATCCTGTCCCAGCTGCCCCTGTTGAAAACACTACAAAACCAGCGGCACCATATAACGTAACAGCTAAATTCGTAGATAGAGGAGCAAAAACTCCTATAAAAACTAGATATAATAGAGATCTGTCTGAATTAATTACTAATGTAGAGGTTCATGAACTAGGAAATGGAAAAATGAAGTGATATTATCACTAGAACCTAAAATCACGGGAGGATCAGTTGATTTTGCACTAGCTGATACTTTTAAATACAATAGCTTAGGTAAAACGGATACTGACGCTATTGTTTTAGAGAAAAAAAATATTGGTGGTCGTGATTATCCTACTAAATTAAAACTGATTGTTGACTCTACTAAAGAAAATATAGAGATAGCACTTTTAGGAAACTTCAATTTCAAAGACTCTTATTCTTTCAACAATGATCAAATCGATAATTTCACTAAAGCCACAGATTTATACATCGATTACTATTCTAAAGTCGAAGCAAAAAAAGAATCTCCTTTAAAAGCCGCTTTAAGAAATAAAATTGATTATTACACTAGTGATGTTGTACAAAATAATTACAAAGGTTTAAAACAAGAATTCAAAACATACTTTAATCAACTAATAACTAAAGCTCAACAACTTTTAAACAACGATTCATTAACTAAAGACGACGTAGATAATATAATAAATAAACTACTAGATGAAAGTACAAAATTAGATTCTTTAGCTAACTTACATAAATCACTACAAGGAGCAAAAGATTCTTACGAAAACGAATGGAAAAATAATGCGCATTATACAAGTGAAAGTAAAACACTAGTAAAAGAAAAAACTTGATGCAGTTGAAGGGAAAATAAACGCACTTACTCCAAGCGATATAGAAGGTAAAAAACAAACATACGTAAATGAGTTTGAAAAAGAAGGTACTGTTACAGTTTACGAAAAACTGGATGAACTTACAGGTGAAATCCAACATTTAAGTGATTATCTTCGTATAAATACAGACGAGCTTGCAGGAGAAATCAAAAAAGCTGAAGAAGCGTATAACAACTTCAATAAAGTTACTCAGGCAAAACTTAAACTTAAACAATTAATCGATGAAGCAAAATCTTATGTTGCTAATGCTAAATTAACTCCTGAATCTCCTGATACAGATGATCAAGTTAATACAGATTTAACAGATTACTACAAAGAGCAATTTAAGTTTGCCATTGCTGACTTAAACGGTTCTCAAGCTACAACAGAGACTGTTTCTGCAAAAGAACAATTAAAAAATAAAATAGCCGAAGTCGAATTAATAAACCAAGGTAAAAAAGATCCAGCTGCCTTCGTTACTTTAACTAATGAATTAGCAAAAGCTAAAGAACTATTAAAAAATGATTCTACTAGTGAAGAAGCATTATTAGCAGAATTAAATAAACTTACAAATGCAGTAAACACATTCAATAATTCTGCCGATACAACTCAAGAAAAACCAAATAATCCAACAGACTCTACACCTTCTTCAGATTCTAACAATAAAATAGAATTACAAGGTTCATTATTAAAAGCAGATTCAACTTCACCTTCTATGGCGAACGGTATAATCAAAAATACATATTTAGTAACGGAAAATGGAAAAACTTATTTAGAATTAGACCTTGTTCCTATGAATAACGGTACAGCCAATATTGGTGTTATGAGTAAACTTACATACTTTGATGGAGAAATTGAAAAAGATGTTCAAGTATTAAAAGAAGATACAGCAAGTGTAACTTACAACAATCAAACTAATTCTTATAAATATCCTTCAAAAATTAGAATACCTATTGAAGGAAAACCTACTACTATAAAACTAAATACTTTTGCAAGTAGTACATTATTCGGTACAGATAAACATGAGAACGTAGCTATATTATCATTAAAATATCCTAAAGAAACTGCAGCTATTACTGCAGATAAAAAACAATTAAGTGCATTATTTGATGCAACAACAAGCAAATACTACGATAGTTGGAACAATGTATTTAAAAACGCCAATGTAAGCCAAGACTTAGAAGTAATTAAAAACTTTGGTAATAAAATAAATGCGGCTCAAAATGTATTGAAAAACACTACTGCTAGTTCAGAAGAAATATCAGCTGCATTTACAAATCTATTAGACTTAAAAAATCAATATGATTTACTTATTCAACTAAGACAATCAAATGCTGAAGCTGTAGCTAACTTTAATTCTGATAAAGAAAGTAAAAAATATAGTGAAGCAAGTATAAATGCTGTAGATAATTTCCTACAAGAAAAAATAGATAAGTTAGAAGATTTAATACATAATAATCCTAAATCTAACGAAATTTTAAAACTATTCAACGATGTCCAAACATACTCTACTATGCTTAGATATGATACTTCTAAACTTGAAGAAGCTGTAAAATCTGCACAAGATAAAATCGCTACTAATAAATACTCAGAAGAATCTAAAAGCAATTTAACTGCAGTTATTACTAAAGCTACAGAGTTTATCAACAAAGCTAAAGAAACTAGAAACTTAGAAGATACTCGAGCTGATATATTAAAAGAAATTGAAAGTGCAGTTAGTGGATTGAAAGAAATAACTCCAGCTGAGGAAAACAAACCTAACGACAAAGTTGATAATCCTGTCAACAACGAAGGGAATAAACCTAACGACAAAGTTGATAACCCTGTCAACAACGAAGGTAACAAACCTAACGAATCTGAAGCTGATCAAACAGCTAAAAAACTTGCTACTGAAAAAGCAAATCTTCTTTTACCTCTAGAAACAGCTAAAATACTAGTTAACGATGATAAAGATAAACTGAGATTAATAAAGAAGAATATACTAAATTAAAAGAAGCTACTGAAAAGCTCAAAAAGTATACGAATGAAGAAAAATCTATAGAGAAAATCAAAGAAGAAAAATCAAACTTAGATAAAGCCTTAGAACAAATATACTAAAACATAAAAACTGACAAAGAAAAATAAACTCTAAACTCAGGTAATAACAATTCTACTGCAGAAAAAACCTGGCGACAACACAAACTCAGGAAAACAATAATTCTAACTGACAGAAAAACCTGGCGACAACACAAACTCAGGAAACAATAATTCACTGCAGAAAAACCTGGTGATAACATCATAAC
>CAKMQO010000129.1 GCA_927911695.1 uncultured Gemella sp.
CATTAATCTCTTTATTTATACCTACTATATCTCGTTTTTTATTGATTAAATTCTATTTTTCGTCTATACTTAGGTGTAAATACAATATAGTATTTACACAGCCACTTTGTATGCGATAAACTATTATGTTTATTTGCCATAATTAAAATCATCCTTTCTTTATTTTAGAGCTTGAACTACTCTTATTTTATAAAGAAGGATGATTTTTCAATTGTTTAACTCTTTTCTCACACCCTCATAGCGAGTGGTTTTTCGTTTCGAAGACTTCACCTCTTCAACCGGCTAAAGCCTTTAATAAGAAAAAATCTAAGCAGCAAAATACTGCCTAGATTTCTAGATTGAATTTTTCCCATACCCCGAACTTGACAAAGAGCCTAATATATTTACAATTTTAGAGAAATGCTTAATGCTTTCTTGACTTTTGTAGCAAACACAGTAAGTGTACGGACACTTGCGAAAAAAATTGATGAAGCATCCCTATGAAAGTTGCTTCTTTTTTTATTAATTTTTAACTTGTCATAATCAAAATGCCTACTATAAAAAAGCACAGGCAATAATTCTATAGTAACATCCCATAAAAATTGTTTTTGACAATAGCACTGTTGTTATGCCAATCAAAAAATTGTTCTATTACTACAGCCTATGCTTTTCCAATAGTCAAGATCTATATCAGAACACAAAGAAAGGAATTTCAATAAATTATCCATTTACACGAACCCCTTATATTTCAAACCTTCTATATAGCTTTAATCATTTATTATTGATAGTCGAGCAATAGTCTTAACATGAAATTTTAAGCTATTTTGAAAATTATATATTCCCAATAAAATCTATCAAATTTATAAGATTTATAACATTTCTACCGTTTCAATCAAGTTATTTTTAACTAGGATATTTATTAACACCTCTATAATTAATTTTATTTTTTTATAATAGTCACTTGTTTTTTTCCATATACTTTTGAAGTAAATTTATTATATTCGCCTGATGAGCCCCATTTCCCTGCAATAACTATAATCTTATCTCTATTATTATATATTTCAGAGCGTATCTTTTTATAATTATCTTCGTCTGAAAACGATAATACAAATGCATATTTTTTACTGTTAATAGGTGATGCTAAATAAACTTCCTTCTTCTTATCGTCATATAGTTTTCCAACTACGGTCGCTTCAATTATCTTATTTCCAAAACATCCTTTTAGGTATCTGTATTCACTTCTATCATCTAATATCATTGAGCCTATTTCTTTACCTCCATATGTATCTCCAACAGGAAAACTTTTACACAATGAATATATTTGTCTTAATGTTCTTGGTGGATGAGCACTAGGTTCACCAGTCCCATATGCAGAATCATTATTTTTTCGTGATAATGGTTTTATGTTGCATAAAAGATTATTTATTGCATCTTCATAATCGAACTTTGATTCATCAAATTTACGATTGTCAAATTCTGCAACACCACTCCCATATGGACAGTTTTCAATATGCTTAAAATCAGACTTGGTCGCTCTAAAATAAGCATTTTTACTTCCATCAATTGCACAAATATATAATTTTGCATTACATACAGGATTAGGACAATAAAATTCCTTATTTCTATCTTCTTCTATTGCCCGATTTGCATAAATAATATCTTTTCTTTCTTTATCTCTGTACGCATATTTAGCCATAACCTTACCTCCCAGTTTATAAAAACATATTTTATAACAGTAGTTCTATTGTCTCCATACGCTAAAAAATCTCTTTGATAATAGTCCTGCTGTTACACCAAGCAAAAAAGTAGTTCTATAGCCACAACCACCTATTCCCAGTAATCAGAACTATTGTCAAACGTTCTAAAATCACAATCTAAGTCATCTGTCCAAACCTATGCTTTTTTCTCTAAATCCTTTGATTTCAAGACTTTTCTACACTTTTTCTTCTTACTTTCTTGACAATAGAACTATAGCCTCAACGTGATACGTCCCCGGGAACATATCTACCGGTTGAACTGCACCTAGTTTATAGCCTAGACTCCTCATAATTTCCATATCTCTAGCTAATGTTGCTGGATTACAACTAACATAGACTATTTTTTCTATATCCATAGCTGCAAGGTCGCGCAGGAAACTTTCCTCACATCCTTTACGTGGTGGATCAACGATAACCGCGTCTAATTTCACATCTTGTGAGATTAATTTTTTAATTACGTCTTCGCTCTTACCTAGTAAAAACTCTGCATTTTCTATATTATTATTTTTTGCATTTTCGCGAGCATCTAAAACAGCCGCTTCTACTATTTCAATACCGTATACTTTTTTAACTTTCTTCGCTGCAAATAAACTTATTGTTCCAATACCACAGTAAGCATCAATTATCGTATCAGTTTCTTTTAATTCTGCAAGTTCCAACGCTTTACTATACAATACTTCTGTTTGAACTGGATTCACTTGATAGAATGAACGAAGTGAAATCTTAAATTCTATTCCGTCTAACGTGTCAGTTATATAATCCTTACCAAATAGATTTTCAGTTTTATCTCCAAAGATTACATTTGTCTTCTTATCGTTAATATTTAACATAATGCTAACAATTCTGTCATCTAATTTAGATATTTTTTCAACAAATTCATCTAGTTTATTAAACTTCTCCTTCGCTACAATACCTACCATGATTTCACTTTTCAGGGTATTTGTTCTGAACATAATATGTCTAATAGCACCTGAGTGGTTGTTTTCATCATAAACGGATAAGTTAAGCTCTGAAATTAGACTACGTAACTTGTTCATTAATACATTGTGTTCATCATATTGAATAAAACATTTCTCTATATTAACAACATCATGGCTTCGTGGTTTATAATAACCCATCTTAACTTCACCATTAACTTTTTGCACTGGAATAACAGATTTATTACGGTAATGATATCCGTCTTCCATTCCTAGCGTATTTAATACTTCGATAGAATCTTTTCCAAGAGCTTTATCCATAACATTTTGAACTTTTTTCTTTTTAAACTTCAACTGTTCTTCATAGTTCATATGAACTAAATTTGCTCCAGAAGTCTTCGGAATACCATCTACTCTATTTTTAGAACTTTCAATAATATTAAGAACTTTTCCATAACCAAGATTTTTCTTTAATTTAATTACCTTAAATTCGATTATTCCACCTTCTATAACATCTTCAATAAAAATCGGAAAATTATCAATTTTAACTACACCAAGTCCATCATGAGTGTAATCTATAACTTTTCCTTCGAATACATCATTTTTTTGCATAATTCACCTTTCTAAAATAAAAAGGAGAACAGCTATAGGAAACTGACTTCCCTACTCTGTTCTCCTACATTTAATATTTATTAAACTATCTTTACATGCTTAAACCAATTACTTTAATTGAATTAACAAACTCAAGATCTTTAATTCGTTTATTTAATTTTTCAATATTTATATCACCTGAACTTAGCTCTAAAGAAATAATTATCGTAGCTTTTGCATTTATCGGTACTGTTTGGTGAATAGTAAGTACACTACACTTTTCTTCATTAACAACCGATAAAATTTTACCTAATATTCCAGGAATATCATCAACATCGATAGACAGTGATAGAATTGATTGTCTTTTCACATCTTGAATCGGAAAAATTGTATCCTTATATTTATAAAATGCACTTCTACTTAAATCAAATCTTTTAGAAGCTTCTAAAATTGATAATTTAGAATCTTCTTCTAAAGCTTTTTTCATCGCTAATGTCTTCTTTACAGCTTCTGGCAATACGTCTTCTCTAATTATATAATAAACTTTTTCTTTATCCACAGTGGTTATCTCCTACTCTACGAATTCAAACTCACCTTTAAGGATCTTAACAGTATCACCGTTTTTACATCCTCTTTCACGTAAAGCATCATCTACACCCATAGAACGCATTTGTTGAGCAAAACGTCTAACAGAAGCATCACGGTTGAAGTCAGTCATTAAGAATGCACGTTCGATACCAGGTCCACTTACTACATAAGCTCCTGTATCATCACGAGTAATCTTGAATGTTTCATCCTTAGGTTTATGTTTATAAAGAACTCTATTTTCCATACTTTCTTCTTCAGTATCAAGTTCATATAACATATTTGGATCTGTGTTATCTAGTATGTCACTTATTTTATAAAGTAAGTTATCGATATTACTACGTGTGAATGCAGAAATTTCAACGATATCTACTTCTTCACCATCGTTTTCTAAGTGTTTTTTAAACTCTTTAAGATTGTCACTAGCGACTGGAATATCCATTTTATTAGCTACTACTACTTGAGGTCTTTCTAAAAGTCTCATGTTGTATTCTGCTAACTCTTGATTTATAATTTATAATCTTCATATGGATCACGACCGTCTGTTGCTGACATATCTACACAGTGTACAATAACTTTTGTTCTTTCAATGTGACGTAAGAACTGATGTCCAAGACCTACACCTTGGCTAGCTCCCTCGAT
>CAKMQO010000130.1 GCA_927911695.1 uncultured Gemella sp.
ATATACTGTATATTTATAAATTTATTTCAAACTAACGGAAATATATTATGAAAAAAATAGTATTTTAATAAAAATTCAAAAATTAATTTTATAAACAATGTAATCGTTTTTCTTTTAACTTTAGTTAGTTTATTATATAATTATAGTGAAAAAGGATTTTATATTTCAGAAACTAAGGAGGAGATTGATATGTACAATTTAGATAAACTAGAAAAAAATCTTAAAAGAAAAAGTAATCTCATTAGAAGAAACGAGTTATGGAATCACCAATAAGAACTATATTATTACAACGGACAGTAATAAATATTTCTACAGAACCTCTAAAGATTCTACAAATATTGTAAATAAAGATAACGAAAGAGAAGCTATTAATCTTCTTGCTAATGAAAATTACTTTCTTAAACCAATATTCTTCAATAATGATAATCTAATTACAGAATTTCAACCTAATCCGAAAACATTTATTTCACAAAGAAAATTATCAACTATCGTAAGAATAGGTAAACTTCTTAATAACTTTCATTCGAAAAAATTTCAAGCTGAGCATATATTTGATCCTGTTAAACAATTTTATAATTATTATAACCAAATAGATGAAAAAAAGAATATTTTTGATCAATACTTATACATTATAGATGACTTTAGAAAGTTCTATGAACCTGACAGATTATGTCACAATGACTTAGTTGAAGGTAATTTCTTATTTTCAAGAGATAAATTATATTTAATAGATTTTGAATACGCAGGATATAATGATTATTACTTCGATATAGCGAGTTTCATATCAGAAAATGATTTAAACTACGAGGAAACAAATTACCTTCTTAAAAGCGTATTTTAGTAATAAAGAATGCAATTATAAGAAACTAGATGTATTTTTACAGTTTTGTGATTTATTATGGTATACATGGGCAATTTTATTATATGAAAAACGAGGAGAAGAAATATACAATGAAATTACTCAAGCAAAGCTTCATAGATTAAATAATCCTAGAAAGATAGTATATTAATCAATAAAACGCCTTAAAGAACCTATTATGATTCTTTAAGGTATTTTATTATAAAAAAAGAATACTTGCAAAATTATGCAAGTATTCCATAAATTATCTTTAATTATTTAGCTAAAGCTGCTTTAGCTTGTTCACAAATGCTTGTGAATGCTGCTGCGTCGTGGATAGCGATTTCTGATAACATTTTTCTGTTAATATCGATTCCAGCAACTTTAAGTCCGTTCATTAGACGGCTGTAAGATAAACCATTTAATCTTGCAGCTGCATTAATACGAACGATCCATAATCTTCTGAAGTTACGTTTTGTTTGACGACGGTCTCTGAAAGCATACATTCCTGATTTCATTACTTGTTGCTTAGCAACTTTGAATAATGTATGTTTTGAACCAAAATATCCTTAGCTAGTTTTAAAACTTTTTTACGGCGACGACGAGTCACAGTTCCACCTTTAACACGTGGCATATCTAATTCCTCCTTATGTATAACTTAAATAAGTATTTACGCTATAATTAATCTTCTTTAATATTATTTAACTAATAAAGTTCTAATACGTTTGTAATCACCACGAGATACTAATGAAGCTTTACGTAAGTGACGTTTTTGTTTAGTAGTTTTTCTTGAAAACCAGTGAGAAGTATAAGCACGGCTACGTTTTAATTTACCGCTAGCTGTTTTTTTCACACGTTTTGCTAAACCACGGTGAGATTTCATTTTTGGCATTATCAAATTCCTCCTATATTAAACCTTTATTTCTCTTTTTTTGGTGCTAGAACTAAGAACATACTGCGACCTTCCATTTTAGGTTTTTGTTCGACAGTAGCTATATCGCTAGCTTCGTTAGAAAAGTTTTCTAAAACTTTCTGTCCAATTTCTTTGTGGGTGATTGCTCTCCCTTTAAAACGAATAGAAACTTTAACTTTGTCTTCTTTTGCTAAGAATTTACGTGCATTTTTCAACTTAGTTTCAAAATCGTGTTTTTCAATTGTTGGAGATAATCTTATCTCTTTTGTTGTTACGATTTTTTGTTTCTTACGTGCTTCTTTTTCTTTCTTTTGTTGTTCAAATTTAAACTTACCGTAGTTCATAATTTTAGCAACTGGCGTTTTAGCATTTGGAGCTACTAGAACAACATCTAAGTTCATACGCTCTGCAATTTGCATCGCTTCTGCCTTAGTTTTAACTCCTAATTGTTCTCCATTTTGACTAATTAAAAGAAACTCTTTCGCTTTAATACCTTCATTTACTTGTGCAGTATCTTTACTAATGATCAGCACCTCCTATTTATAAAATTCATTAAATACTAAAAGCATTAAAAAAAACTGAGTGCAAAACACCCAGTATAAAATTCTACATTTCATCTACATAAACCTGAACAATCAATATTGGCAGGTGAGAAACGGGTGCTTCTACTTTTGTATTCAACATTATCTATTTTACATACTTTTTATAGATTTGTCAATAGGAATATAATATTTTTTTATATTCCTATTAACTTTTCTATGTTCTAAATTAAATAGATCCTAATTCTTCGTGCAATTCTTCTTCAATTGGTCTACTTAATTCGTTATCCATTTCTAATTCAAGCTCACTTTCCACTTTGATATCTACGTCATTATATCTTGGCATTCCTGTTCCTGCTGGAATTAGCTTACCAATAATAACGTTCTCTTTAAGTCCCATAAGTCTATCAACTTTTCCTTTAACAGCTGCGTCTGTAAGAACACGAGTAGTTTCTTGGAATGAAGCTGCAGATAAGAAACTTTCAGTTTCTAATGAAGCTTTAGTGATACCTAGAATTACAGGCTTAGCTGTAGCCATGTTTCCACGTACCGCAAGGATTTTTTTGTTTTCATCTGTGAATTTGTGAATATCAACTAACGAACCTGGAAGTAAGTCAGTGTCTCCAGCATTGATTACACGTACTTTTCTTAGCATTTGACGTACCATAACCTCAACGTGTTTATCACTGATTTCTACCCCTTGCATACGGTAAACTTTTTGTACCTCAGTTAATAAGTAACTTTGTACAGCTTCTAATCCAGCAATTGATAGTAATTCTTTTGGTTCAATAGAACCTTCTGTTAAAGCTTGACCACGTTTAACTTTGTCGTCTTCTTTAACTAACATACGGCTTGCACCATAGTCTTGATACTCTCTTTCTTCACCGATTTCACTTAATACGTAAATTCTACGTACGTGATTATTATCGATTTCAACTTTTGTAACTGTTCCATCTACTTCTGAGATTAATGCCTTACCTTTCGGATTACGCGCTTCAAATAACTCTTGAATACGAGGTAAACCTTGAGTGATATCGGCACCGGCAACCCCACCTGTGTGGAACGTACGCATTGTAAGCTGTGTACCAGGTTCTCCGATAGATTGAGCGGCAATTGTACCAACTGCTTCCCCAACTTCTACTTTTTCACCTGT
>CAKMQO010000131.1 GCA_927911695.1 uncultured Gemella sp.
TAAAATAAAAAAAGCATAACTTCTACCATATTTGCACGGAGTTATACTTCACATTATCTCTCCAAAACAAGATATTAGTAGCGCAACATAGCCTCACGACTATGACAGTCCTATACTTAGTTCAATATAGGCCCAACAATATTAATATAGGATTAATATCATTTCGGCGATGTTTCCTTTCAAGTAATATCACCGAGTCCTACACTCTCAATTACCCTACTGATAAAAATCGCAACCTCTACCTCACTTACTTTGTGAGGTACATATTCAATTAACTGTTTATTAGTATAATATACTTTTTAACTGTTGTCAACAAAAATTTTAATTTTTCTAAAAATTTAATTAAATATTGAATATATTATCTTCAGTACTTTTTCAGCAAAGCAAGAATATCCATATCTTTAGCTAATATTCTATCAAAAAAAGAGTGACTCAAAATCATGATTTCAAAGAAATCTCAATTTTTGAATCACCCTAGCAAAGTTTATTAGTTATTTAGAAATCTTTTTGATTATACTTACACGTATCTTCTCATTTCTATCAACTTGATAAACAAATGACTAATTAATCTTTCTTTTTTTCTTTTCTTTTTTTCAATAGTTTATAGTTTCTTATTATTCCTAGTAACATTAAAATCTCTAGTATACTTAATAAAATCTTCATCATATCTCCCCCTTAAATACAAAGTAACTTAGAATATCAATTTATATTAACTAATATCTTTCACAAATTGCCCCTTGACGATATTCTTCTAATAAAATTTTTAATAATTCAATTTGTTTTTTTATCCTTGCACCGCTATCTGTGTCAGCTACTTTTTTTCGACATAATTTATCTACAACTCTCTTAGTTGAAATAATATCCGTCTCATTTTTTATTGATTCTTCTTTACTTTGGAAGATATCATGACTCATTATCTGCAACCCATAAGAATTGTAAGTTAATGTATAACCACCATGTCCTGTTGTTTTATGATAAGCTCTAGACATTCCACCATCAATAACAATTGTTCTACCATTAGCTTTAATCGGATTTTCTCCTTTTATTTCCTTAACAGGAGTATGTCCATTTATAATGTGACCTCCACTAGCTAAACCAAACTCATTTAATAACTTAATGCAAAACTCTTCATTATCTCTAAGTTTATAATACGCATTTTTTACTTCTTCATGAGTAGATTTATCCTCTATAAAATATCTTTCGAACGTCGTCATATCACATTTACCAAATAATGGAGAGTAGCGACCTTGCCATAAGTAAAAGAATAACCCGTTATCTTCTCTACAACCGCAATAAAATATACTACGAATTTTTTTATCAAAAAAGTCTAATAAATTCTTACCTGAGTATTTCTTTCCTCCATAAGAAAATTCCTGGAAGTTTCCATCATCATCGACTGGCATACACCCGTGAAGAAGTAGATTCCCATTATAGCAGCAATACATAGCACCTTTATTAATAAATAATTCAATATGTTTTTTTAATTTTTCACTTGCTATAAATGATTCTTTTAATCTATTAATAATCTTTTCTTCTTCATCCATTAATAAATATGGATTTTCTTTATCAACTGTTGGAAAATTACATGACGTTAATGGATATTCTTTGCCATAAACTTTTACAGTTTCTTTTTCAAAGTCAATTTTATCCAGAAGTGCACGTGACTGCAAATCAAATTCTGGATGTTTATCAATAATCTGTTTTTCTAATTTGAATTGAATTATTGCCATAGCTTTATGCATTCTGGCTATTTGCATAATTTCATGATCACTATATTTCAACTCATCATCTTTAGAAAGTTTTGGTAAAAACTCTTTACAGTCATCATCTTTGTAATACTTTTCACTAAAGTTTAATAAATTCCTAATAGGAATTCCATATCTATCTTCTATAATATCTAAATTATCATATCTTGCACATATTCTGATTACATTTGCTAGCGATATTCTGTCTCCAAGATAAGCACCTATCCATAACATATCGTGATTTCCCCATTGGATATCAACAGAATGATAATCTAATAATCTATCCATTATTTTATCAGGGAAAGGTCCTCTATCATAGATATCACCAACTATATGCAAGTGATCAATTGTTAACTTGTGGATGCTTAATGATAATTCTATAATAAACTTTTCCCCAGCGCCTAATTCAATAATATTCTCAAGTATTTTATCATAGTAATCATTCTTATCACTACTTTGCATTTTATAAAGTAATTCATCAATAATATACTTAAAATCTTTTGGTAAAATTTTTCTTACTTTAGATCTAGTATACTTCCTTGCTGCAACTTGTGTTACCTCTAATAGACGAAGAAGGATAATCTTTTGAAACTCTTTATAATCACATGCATCATATTCTTTTTTTTATAAGATTTAATTTTTCTTCTGGATAATAAATAATAGTAGCTAAAAGATTTAAATCTTTTCTAGGTAATCTATTTCCAAATACTTCTTTAAGTTTTTCTTTAATAATGCCTGAACCATTTCTTAAAATATGATCAAAGGCTTCATATTCTCCATGAATATCACTTAAAAAATGTTCTGTTCCTTTTGGAAGTGTTAATATGGCCTCTAAATTAATTATTTCCTTAGTTGTTTCATCTATACTCTGAAAGTTTTCTGCTAATAGTTCTAAATGCTCCTTAGATATTTTCATGCCATTCTCCTTTTAATTATTTTCAATTAAATCTTAACACACTTTCTACTCTAATTCAAGGAATATTACACTCTATCAAACTAATCGAAAGGAATTATTACACATTATTCCTACTGAGATAAAAAGGTTGTATACTAAATTCGGGGCATGGAAAAATTCCAGCCCCGGATTTCAATTTTTATATACAAAAAGACAAATATCCAATATAATTAAAGTGTAGAAAAATAATTAACTAAGAAAGGATATTTGTCATGTCTAATTTTATC
>CAKMQO010000132.1 GCA_927911695.1 uncultured Gemella sp.
ATATTAGACAAACTGAAATAGTCAGGGAGGAAAAGTATGGCAAAAGATGTCATTGAAGTAGAAGGTTTAGTAGTAGAAAACTTGCCGAATGCAATGTTTAAAGTAGAATTAGAAAATGGTCATATTATTTTAGCTCATGTTTCTGGAAAAATCAGAATGAATTATATAAGAATTTTACCAGGTGATAAAGTTACAGTAGAAATGAGTCCGTATGACCTGACAAAAGGTAGAATAACTTATAGATTCAAGTAAGTTATAAACTCAAGGAGGAAATAACGATGAAAGTAAGACCATCAGTAAAAAAAATCTGTGACAAATGTAAAGTAATTCGTCGTGGTGGTAAAGTATTAGTGATTTGCGAAAACGCAAAACATAAACAAAAACAAGGATAATTAATTAGGAGGTGCAAACTTAATGGCACGTATAGCAGGAGTAGATATTCCACGTGAGAAACGCGTTGTTATATCTCTAACTTATGTATATGGTATAGGTTTAAAAACTTCTCAAAAAATCTTAAAAGAAGCTGGAGTTTCTGAAGATGTGAGAGTTAAAGACTTAACAGAAGATCAACTAGATAAAATTCGTGAAATCGTAGATAACTACAAAACAGAAGGTGACTTACGTCGTGAAGTTTCATTAAACATCAAACGTCTAATGGAAATCGGATGTTACAGAGGAATTCGTCACCGTCGTGGACTTCCAGTAAGAGGGCAAAACACTAAGAACAACTCTCGTACTCGTAAAGGTCCTAAGAAAACAGTTGCGAACAAGAAAAAATAATTAGGATAGGAGGAGAAACACAACTATGGCTCGTAAACAACAATCACGTAAACGTCGTGTGAAAAAAAAATATACAAAATGGTGTTGCACACATTCGTTCTACATTCAACAACTCAATCGTAACAATTACAGATGAACATGGTAATGCAGTATCATGGTCAAGTGCAGGAGCACTAGGATTCAAAGGTTCTAGAAAATCTACTCCATTCGCAGCACAAATGGCAAGTGAAGCAGCAGCTAAACAAGCTATGGAACACGGAATGAAATATGTAGATGTAACAGTTAAAGGTCCAGGTGCAGGACGTGAAGCAGCTATTCGTGCATTACAATCTGCTGGATTAGAAGTTACATCAATCAAAGACGTAACTCCAGTTCCTCACAATGGATGTCGCCCACCTAAACGTCGTCGTGTATAGTAATAACATAGACAAAATTTAGGAGGTTTAACATAATGTTAGCAATAGAAAAACCAAAAATTCAAATCATTGAAGAATCATCAGATAAAAGATTTGGTCGCTTTGTAGTTGAACCACTTGAACGTGGATATGGAACTACATTAGGTAATTCATTGAGAAGAATGTTAATCTCATCATTACCAGGAGCAGCAGCAAGAAGCATCGATATTGAAGGAGTTCAACACGAATTCCAAGCAATTAAAGGTGTTGTAGAAGACGTTACTGAAATCATTATGAACGTTAAAAACATCGCGTTTGTAGTTCATTCTGAAGAAGAAAAACAAGTATCAATCAGTGTTAAAGGTCCTGCAGTTGTTACAGCAGCAGACATCGCTATCGATTCTGATATCGAAGTAGTAAATACTGATCAACACATTGCAACAGTATCTGAAGGTGGACAATTTGAAATGATTATTTACGTTGGAAAAGGACGTGGATTTGTACCAGCTGATGGAAACAAAAAACGTGACTTACCAATCGGAGTTATTCCAATCGATTCAATTTACACACCAGTATCAAAAGTTAACTATACAGTAGAAAAAACTAGGGTAGGACAAAGCACTGACTTTGATAAACTTATCTTAGATGTTACTACTAATGGTTCAATTACAGCTAACGACGCTTTAGCATTAGCATCTAAAATTCTAATTTCGCACTTAGAATTATTCATGGAAATGTCTGAAGAAGCAAAAGCTGCTGAAATATTGGTAGCTAAAGAAGAAGATAATAAAGTTCAAATGTTAGAAATGACAATTGAAGAACTAGACTTATCAGTACGTAGTTACAACTGCTTAAAACGTGCAGGAATTAACACAGTACAAGAATTAGCTAACAAAACAGAACAAGAAATGATTAAAGTAAGAAACTTAGGTCGTAAATCTCTAGAAGAAGTTAAAATTAAACTTCAAGAGTTAGAACTAGGATTCAAAGAAGAATAATACTAACAAGGAGGCACACTAATGGGTTACAGAAAATTAGGACGTACATCAGCTCACCGTAAAGCGATGTTAAGAAACTTAGTAACTGCTCTACTAGTACACGGTAGAATTGAAACAACTGTTACAAGAGCGAAAGAAGTTCGTTCATTAGCAGAAAAAATGATTACATTAGGTAAAAAAGGTGATCTAGCAGCAAGACGTAATGCAGCTAAATTCATCCAACCTGTTGCAGTAGCAACTGAAGAAGGTAAGAGTCAATTAGCTCTTAAAAAAATTATTTGAAGAAGTAGCACCTAAATATGCTGACCGTAACGGTGGATACACTCGTATTCTACGTGTTGGACCACGTAAAGGTGATGGTGCAGAAACAGCTATTATAGAATTAGTTTAATAAAAATTTTTCATACAACAATAACATACTACATACACACACAACTAAACAACACATACAACAAGAATTTAAACTAATTTTTTTGGCAAAAGAGTGCTTGAAATGCGTAGGAAAAGGCTACGTCGTCTAGCTCTAATGTATCCTAGCATATCGCTAGGATACCCTTTTGTCCCTTTAAAAATTAAATCTAATTATACTTTAAAAGATTACCAGGCAAGGTAGTCTTTTTTGCGTTGTACCTAACGTTTTAGCAATTCTTCGAATTGCATAAAACGTTAGGTACAACGTACGCAACGAAGACTTACTTTTAGAGGAACGAAGAGACGAATAAAAGTTTAGTCAAGACTGCGAGGCAGTTATTTTATTTTTAGAATCTTCGATTCGTAAAAATCATTACGTGCAAAATACGCAAGGACGTACCAAGAAGCAAGGCAAAAGCCGAAGGTGATTGGAATACGTCTACTGCGAAGTGACAAAGTAATATAGTAAATTATAATGAGATTTCTAATGCCAAAGGCACGACGAAATCCTTAACGTACAAAGTACGCACAGTTGTCCCAAGAACGAATGAAATGAGTGATTGGCTGACAACCACTGCGAGGCAGTGTTTTTATTTTTAGAATCTTCGATTCGTAAAAATCATTACGTGCAAAATACGTAAAAGGAACAATCTTTACAATAGTTTTATGAAGATTCATAGATGTAGTGATTTTTTTCATTTGTATAATTGAAAACTATGTTTTTATATATGGTTTTATGATATAATGATTTTAAAATTTATTTATGGAAGGTAAGACGATTAGATATGTAATGAATTTTAATTTATTTAAAAATATGTAATTATATATAGTTTTTATTTAGTTTGATTTTTATATCTAATCTTGAATGGAGAAGAGTAATGTATGAGAAGTTATTGATGAAAACAGCGTTACTTGCAGGAAAAATATTAATGGAAAATGGTGCCGAGGTATATAGAACAGAAGATACACTCGAGAGGATCATTAGACAAGGTGTTGGAGATGATCGCACTGATGAATATTATACACATGTAACTTTAACGGGTATTTTTGTTAGAATAGAAGGTCTTGGGACTGATTTTCGAAGAGTAGGGGACAGAACATATAATTTAACTAAAATATCAGAAGTTAATTCATTGTCGAGGGCATTTACATCAGGAAAAATAAGTTTACCAGATATGTATAAGGCACTAAAAAGAGTTCAAGAAGAAAAGAGTCCTATAAAGGATTGGTTTAAAGTTCTTTGTTCAGGGGTTCTTAGTGGTAGTATCGTCTTGATCTTTGATGGTAACTTTTGGGATGTTATACCAGGAGGAATAGCTGGAGCAGTAGCATTTTATGTTTATATTAAAGTTATCGACTATTTAAAAGCACCGTTTATTTCTGAGTACATTAGTACTTTTGTTGGTGGTTTAGCTGGCTATATTGGATTTTCATTATTGAATGGACATTCACTAAGACTTGCTATGATAGGTGCAGTAGTGCCTCTTGTACCAGGTATTACGATAACAAACTCTATGAGGGATATTATCGCTAGACAGTTTATTTCTGGTTCTATTCGATTTATTGAAAGTTTCTGTGTTGCTTTTGCATTAGGAGCTGGAATAGTGACAGTATATTTCATAGTTAGACTACTAGGAGGTGTGGTATAATGCTTGCTGTAATGAGTCATGCCTTGTTGCTACTATATCATTTTATATTTAGCTTTATATCTTCAGTATCTTTCGGAATTGTTTGTGATGTTCCAAGAAAAACTTTGGTAACTGGTGGAATAATTGGAGCTATAGGATGGTGTGGATATTGGGAAATGTGGAGTTCATTGGACTATAGTGTATTTATGTCGAGTTTAGTATGCTCGTTATTATTAGCTAATATAGGTCAAATTTGTGCCATTAAATTTAAAAATCCTGTAACTGTCTATTTTGTTCCAGGACTAGTACCGGTAGTACCTGGAGTAACTATTTATGATGCATTCAGAACGTTATTATTAGATGAATATGGAAATTCTGCAAAGATTTTCTTAAATAGTTTTTATGGTGCTATAGGGTTAGCAGTTGGTATAATAATAGCTGATTCGATTTTTAGAGTCGTACTAAAACCATTATTAAATAAAAACTCTAAATAAAAATAAGATATAATAATTGTTTCTTTGAAATTTATTATTATATCTTATTTTTTTACTTGTAATGTATGGTGATGTGTGGTACACTTTAAGTGAAAGATGTATGGTGGTATGTGGTACACTTAGAAAGGAGGTCACTATGTTTCAAATTGATTCATTATCAGAGAAACCGATTTATAAACAAATAGTAGATCAAATTAAGTCTATGATAAGCAAAAATTTATTACAGGAGGGAGATAAATTACCATCGGTAAGAGAATTTTTCGAAAATGCTTGGTGTTAATGTTAGTACAATTCAAAAAGCATTTCAACAGTTAGAAAGTGAAAAGATAATTACAACGATAGTAGGGAGAGGTACTTTTATTACAAACAATTTTGACAATATTATTCCAAATTATGAACTAATAGATTCGATAATTGAAGATTTAGTTAGGGAAGTAAAAATAAGGGGAATCTCGGAAGAAGATTTATTAGAAAAAATTAAGTTGGAATTTCGAAGGGTGATTAATTATGGATAATGAGAAGAAGATTGAAGGAAAGTTAAAAGAATTAATCATGGAATGGAAATTCTTAGGATTATCGATGGAGAAATTATGTGAAGTCATTTCAGAAAAAATAAAGGAGAAAAATTATGAAACTTACGATAGAAAAAATTAATAAAAAATTTTCCAAAAAGATAGTATTAAATAATGTTAGTTTTTCCGTAAGTACAGGAGAAATTGTAGCACTTGTTGGTAGAAATGGAAGTGGGAAAACAACTTTATTAAAGATACTATCAGGAATATATAGTCAAGATTCTGGTGAAATAGGAATTGAAGGCATAGACAATAAAAATATAAGAAAACAACTGATTTATATACCGGATAGATTCGATTATTTTAAAAATTCTAAAATTAAAAAGGTTTGTGAGTTTTATAAGTTAGCTTATGAAAATTTTGATGAACAATATTTTAAAACAGAATTAGGAAAAATTAAATTATTACAAACCAGTAGATTATCTGAATTATCAAAAGGACAATTAGCTATTTTTAGTTTGATTTTGGGGATTTCATGCCGAACTAAGTTTATCCTCTTAGATGAACCACTAGATGGGATAGATGTAATAAATACTAAAAAGATAGTTGATTATATTTTGGATGCTCAAAGTGATGGGATTGGGTTATTAATTAGTAGTCACCAATTAAATGCTCTGGAAAACATAAGTGATAAGGTTGTCTATTTAGATGATGGAGTTGGAGTTAGTGAAGAAGTTAATAAGGATGAGTATAGTAAATATCAATTAGTGTATCAAGAGAAAATACCAGAGGAGTTACGTAACAATCCTGATGTAAGAATCATTAGTAATATTGGAAGAGTCTATGTAGTTATTATAAGAGGAAGTTATGATGCTACTCATGACATTATTCAAGATAAAGATCTTCTTCAATATGATAAACTCCCTATTGTATTAGAGGATATCTTTTTATTAAATAGTAAGGGGGAAGATGAAAATGTGTAAAGATATTTTAAAAATTATTCGTATATATTTGAAACAATATTCAATAATGCTAATTATACTATTAATTGCCTTCTCAACATTTGCTGCTACAACTACTAATAAACAACTAAATGAATTAAAAAATGGTGTTGCAGTTTATGATTTTCAGTTAACAACAGGAATAGCTAAGGAATTGGAAATTAGAAAAGGCGCATCTAATGATGAATTAAATAAAAAAACACATGAACTATATAAGTTGAAAGAAGAATATAAAAAAAATTATAAAGAAAAATTTTCAAAAGAAAAATTAGTTGAGATGAAACATGCATATGCGGTTGGAGCATATTTACATAATTTTCCAAGTTCTCCAATAAGGACATTTTATACTAACAATGAGGATCAAAATGTACTTGTAGGTAGTGAGAGTGAAAAATACAAACAATATTTAACAGAAGATGAACTAAATAATATTTCTAAGTATAAAGAATGGTCACGAATGCAGCCGGGTAGCAAGGAGCACTTTGATAAACAAGAGGAATTAGATAAAGTATATCCACCAGCATTAGATATTAGTAATATAAAAACATTAACCTTCTTAAAAGAAAATCTAGAAGCTAGTAAAGTTAAGTTAAAAGAAACTATGTTTAGTGAAGGAACTAATATTGGTTATTATATTTTGATAACTTTAATCCCGTTGTTAATCTTTGGAGTTGAATACCATACTAATTTTGGTAAATTTGTAGCGAGCTTACCATATGAAAAAGAGAAAGTATATTTTGCTAAAGTAATTCTATCGTTCTTAATTTTAATGGTTACTTATATTCTAACAGGACTAGCTAATATAGCGGTTATAAGTAATAGTTTGTTAGGGGAAATTTATAACGTGACAGCGGTACTAGAAATAAATAATAAAATATATATACTGGGAATAGGGCTAGTATTACTAGGAGCTATCTTATCAAGTTTTTGTGGAAGTATATTAAGCATAGGTGCGATGTATATTCCGGCTCTTACACTGATATATTATCCATTGGGAGTGTGGGTTGCTATAGGAAGATTGTTCTTTGTAAATTATCTTCCAGATGGACCGTTTATTGATAATATACCAAGGATGCCAATATTTTATTATTTCGGATATGCTCCTTGGAAGAATATTATTATTTACCTAGTTACTTTAACTGTAATTATGCTGCTAGCGAGTAAGGTTTATAAAATACATAATGTAGAAAAAGAAGGTGAATTTTTCATAATAGAAAGAGTTCATTAGTGGGATATTTAATATTATTAATGGGAGTATTTGCTTTTTCACTGATAGTGCTAAAAGAAGTATTTACTATTAGCCAAGGTTTATCCTTAGCATTAACAATATTATTAGTACCAGCTGTTCTTTGGAAATTGATTAGAATAAAAATTAGAATATAAGTTTCTACAGAAATTTAGAACAAAGGAATTGTCTCTTATTTTCTGACAATTACTTAAAATTATAAAAAGTTTTTAGATAAAAATACACATTTCTTCAAAAAAACTGTTGACACATAAAAAATTTACTGATATACTTAATAGCAAGTTAATGATTCACACGTTGATAAGATAAGTAAAAGTGAAAGATGGTAAAGAGAGTCTCGGTTGGTGAAAAGAGATCGTATTGGAAACTTTGAAAATGGTCTTTGAGTGTTAATGGTCGAATAATTAGACCTTTACGGGTGAGCCCGTTATAGCTTCAGGGTATAACACCATTCTATTTTGGTGCGTACTTTTTGAGTTGATATTTGTGAGAATATCATAAAGTAAGGTGGTAACACGTAAATTATTAGACGTCCTTGCAGAAGCAAAAGCTTCTGTGAGGATTTTTTTTATTTCTCAAAATAATCACAAGAATTCTTAACTTAAAGAAATAATATAAACATTTCGGAGGAAAGAAACATGTCAGAATTACTAAATATTTATAAAACTTTAAAAAACAAAAAATGGGTTAACTTAAGCCACAAAATTGATGAAAATTCACCTAAATTCCCAGCATTACCAGCTTTAGAAAAAGAAAATGTCTTTACTTTAAAAGATGGATTTTATGTTCAAAAATTCTCAGTTGTTGGGCAATATGGAACACACATCGATGCACCAATTCACTTTGTTGAAGGTGGACGTTGGTTAGATGAAATTGAACTTAAAGATTTACTATTACCTTTATACGTAATTGATAAGAGTAAAGAAGTAGCGGAGAATAATGACTATGTAATTTCTAAACAAGATATTCTTGATTTTGAAGCTGAACATGGAGAAATATTACCAGAATCATTCGTAGCATTCAGAAGTGATTGGTCTAAGCGTTGGCCTAGCTATGATGAAATTAGAAATCTAGATGAAAATGATGTTCAACACACTCCAGGGTGGGGAAGAGATGCACTAGAATTTTTAATTAAAGAAAGAAAAGTTAAAGCTGTAGGTCATGAAACACTAGATACTGATTCAGGTGTTACAGCAGCAGCTGAAGGACTTATTCAAGAGTATTACTTACTAGAACAAGATATTTACCAAATCGAAGTTTTAGCAAATCTTGATCAAGTACCAGCGACTGGAGCATTAATCTCAATTGCTTATCCAAACTGGACAGAAGCAACTGGGTCACCAGTAAGAGTAGTAGCGATACTACCAGAAGACGAATAGAACGGTCTTTATAAAAAAGTTTTAGTTTATGAGAAAAAATATGTATTAGAAAAGAAGAAAAGTTTGAAGAGAAAAGTTACTAGAAGTTTATAATAAAGTCAAAATAATAAAGTCAGAAGAGTAAAGTTAAAAGAGAAAATAAATTAGTTAAATAAAAGGAGAAAAAAATATTAT
>CAKMQO010000133.1 GCA_927911695.1 uncultured Gemella sp.
TATATCTAGTTTTAATTCTGCTGGATAGTAATTATTTTTCTCCTTAATTAATATTGTTTCACCATGTAAATGAGCCCAATTTTGACCAGGTACTTCACATTACTAGGATCAATTTCAAACTTTTTTAGATAGTTCCTTGTATGAGTATCCTTCTTTATTAAGTCTATACATTTCTATCTTATTTTCATCTGTTAATTTCATAATAAATAGCCCTCCAAAATTTGTCCAAATTTTGGGGGGCTATTACCTTAACCTTGATTTTTTTCTATTTACATTTAACTTAACACTTTGGAATTACTCCATGAAGCCTTTTAGTTTATTAAGTTTAGAAGGGTGTTTTAATTTTCTGATAGCTTTTGCTTCGATTTGACGAATACGCTCACGAGTTACCCCAAACGCACTACCTACTTCTTCTAAAGTATGAGTCTTACCATCTTTTAGACCAAAACGTAATTTTAATACATTTTCCTCACGATCAGTAAGTGTCTCTAGTATTTCTTCTAGTTGTTCTTTTAATAATTCATTTGCAGCATGCTCTACTGGAGATTGAGCTTCTTTATCTTCGATAAAATCTCCTAAATGTGAATCATCCTCTTCCCCGATTGGCGTTTCTAATGAAACTGGCTCCTGAGCTATTTTTAAGATCTCACGAACTTTTTCTGGAGTCATATTCATTTTCTTAGCTATTTCTTCAGGTTTTGGTTCACGACCTAAATCTTGAAGTAATTGTCTTTGAATACGAATTAGACGGTTAATAGTCTCAACCATGTGAACTGGGATACGGATAGTTCTAGCTTGGTCTGCGATAGCACGAGTGATTGCTTGACGAATCCACCAAGTAGCATATGTAGAGAATTTGAATCCTTTTGAATAGTCGAATTTTTCTACCGCTTTGATTAATCCCATGTTACCTTCTTGGATTAAGTCTAAGAATAACATTCCACGTCCAACATAACGTTTAGCAATACTTACAACAAGACGTAAGTTAGCTTCAGCTAAATCTTTTTTAGCTTGTTCTTTTTCTTCTTCAGTTCCTGTTTCAATAATTTTAGAAAGTTCTAATTCTTTTTCTTTTGATAATAGAGGTACTTTCCCGATTTCTTTTAAGTACATTCTTACAGGGTCGTTAGTTCTAATTCCTGCTGGAACAGATAAATCTTCTAAGTCTAGCTCTTCTTCCTCTTCTTCTTCGTGATTAGCATTAATTAAAATAATATCTTCATTATTTAATTCCTCATAGAAATCATCCATTGCTTCTGAAGAAATATCTAATTTTGATAAAGCATCTACGATTTCTTCTTGAGTTAACTCACCTTGTTTTTTCCCTTTTTCTAACAATTCTTTTTTATTGTTTCAAAATCTTTTACTTTCTTAGCCATGTTCTTCTCCTCTATTTCTTATATTTTTTTAACTTTAATAGTAATTCTTTTTGAGTTTCAGTATCCATTTCTTGAATAGCCACTCTAAGTCTATCTTTTATTTCTTTTAATGTCATTTCTTTATTTGAAAATAGATTATATAATCACCTACAACATCAGCTGTTGGATTTTCTTCAATTAGAAAATCTGTTTCATCTATGTATGTTGCAAGCCGTACTACTTCGTCATCATCAATACTGTGAATAAATTTATGGATATGGAATTCTAAATTGTTATTATAATATATTACCAAATAATCCATTAAGTTTACAAAAGCGTCTTGAGGAAATTGACATTTTTCTAAGTCATTATATTTTTCCACAAATAATGATCTATCGACAAAAAAGTATTTAAATAATTTACACATTTTCTTGTCGTAATTTGTTGTTCTAAACAACAGTTCTGGATTTGTCGGCGCCACCCACTCTACTGCTGCTTTCTTCCTTTTCACATTCACCTTACCTAATTCTTTAAGAAGAACTTGTCGTTCGATTCCGAACTCCTCTGCCAAATTAGTAAGCAATATATATTTTAATGATTCATCTTCTACATAGGCAATATTAACAAGTATTTCGTTTTTATATTTGATACGTTGTTCTATATTTGATTTAGAATCATTTTTGCAATATTCAATTTTATAGTTAATAAAGTGTTCTTTATTATTTCGTAAATAATTTTCAACATCAAAATCAGGATTTTTAGTACTTTTTTCAGTTAAAAATTCATCTAAATCCTTCGCACCTGAAAATTTCAGCTTATAGACATTGTCTGTTGTTTGAATAATTCTGTTTCCAATCTCTATCTGAGCTTTTGATCCCGCTTCATCATTATCTAAACTAAGTGTTATTTTTTTTACAAGTGATAAAACTTCTTTTAATTTATTATTATCTATGTTTGTACCCATCAATGCGACAGCATTCTTCATACCATTTTGATGAGCTTTAATAACATCCATATATCCTTCACATAAAATCACTTCATTTTCTTTAGCTATAAATGAACGCGCATCTGAATAATTGTATAAAACTGTTCTTTTTTCAAAAATTTTCGTCTCATGCGTATTGTAGTATTTCGGAACACTCTTATCCGTAGACATCGTTCTTCCTGAAAATGCTACAACTTGATTTTGGTTATTTTTTATAGGGAACATTACTCTATCTTTAAAGACATCATAATAATCTCCATTATCATTTTTTCCTAGTAATCCCGCTTCAACCATTAAATCCAAATTAATCTTATTCGAATTAAAAAAGTTTAAAGCAATATTATTATCTCGAGGAGCATAGCCAAGATTAAAAATGTTTAATAACATCTTCACTTAGTCCTCTATCTAATAAATATTTAAGTGCATCTTCCGCTTCTTTTGTATTTAGTAGAATATAATTATAATAATCCGCTAAAAGTCTGTGCCCATAGTACATTATATCCAATTCATTGTTTAAATCGTAACTAGCTTCTTTATTATCATTTGACTCTATATCTAGTCCTAACCTTGTTCCTAGTTTTGCGATTGCTTGATTGTATGTAATATTTTCTATCAGCGATACAAACTGAAATATATTTCCACCTTTACCACATCCAAAACAATGGGCTATTTTTTCTCAGGAGAAACAGTAAAAGATGGAGTTTTCTCATTATGAAATGGACATAATCCTAAGTAGTTTTTGTCCTCTTTTTTCTAATTTGACGTATTCACTAACTAGACTGACTATATCAATATTATCAAAAATATAATCAATATCTTGTTTAGATATCCTTGCCACCTTTCTCCTCCTTTTTATAATTTAATAATTAAGAATAAAATGAAAAGATTATTCCCAACATTAATTATACCATAAACTAAATTATTTTAATATAGTTTGTTTAAATATTTGTAGAAGTATAATAACTATAAAAACTACTAGTCTATTATTTTCTTATATATTTGACAATTTAATATCTTATAAATTAATAATCTTATAAATTAAATAATTTTATACTATATAGTTTATCATAAGTTTCAATTATTTTTTTTAGATACTTTGTTAAATCTTAATCCCTTTCTTATATTAATTTTATTCAATTCTAACAACTTAATTATATAAAACAACCAATAGAAAATATTCTATATTATTACTAAATTAATACAAAACTATAAGCTTATAGCATTTTATTAGGTTTTAGGTTATAATATGAATATCATTAAAAAAGGAGTATTAAAGTGAAAGTAATTATAGTCGGTGGAGGTAAAGTCGGTGAACTTCTTTGCGCTGATTTTTCTAACACATTTGATGAAGTGACAATTATCGATACAAATGATCGACGTGTTGAAAAGCTCGTTGAAACATATGATATTAATGGATTAGTCGGTAATGGTGCGAATTCTGACATATTATTAGAAGCTGATGCAGCTAACGCCGATATGTTTATATCTGTTACTACTAGTGATGAAATAAATATGATTTCGTGCATAGCAGCTAAACAGATTGGAGCAAAATATACAATTGCGAGAATACGTAACCCAGAATATTCTAAAACAAAAGAATTTATAAAACAATCTCTAGGAATAGACCTAATGGTAAATCCTGAATACGAAGCAGCAAAACAAATTTTCTATATGCTGAAGTATCCAACAGCAATAAAAGTAGAAAGTTTTTCTAACAATAAATTCAATATCTTAGAAGTAATAATTAATGAGAACAGCATACTTAATGGGGTATCTCTAATAGGAAGTAAAAAATACATCGATTTTCCATCACTAGTTTGTTTAGTTGAGAGAAAAGGAGATGTCTTCGTACCTCGCGGTAATTATATTTTTGAAGTTGGAGATAAAGTTCATATCACCGCTTCTAATAAAAATCTTAAAAACTTCTATAAGTTATTAGGAAATAAAGAAAATCTTGAGAAAAAGGTAACATCTTCTTTAATTATAGGTGCAGGGAAAATCGCTCACTACTTAGTTGAATTTTTACAAAAAGTATCATTCTATACTAAAGTTATCGAAATTGATAAAGAAAAAGCCATATCCTTAAGTGAAACCTTCCCAGAAATTGATGTTATCTGGGCTGACGGTAGTGATCGAGACACATTAATTGAAGAAGGTATTCAAACATTTGATAGTTGTATTTCTCTTACCGGTCTTGATGAAGAGAATATAATAATTAATCTATATGCACATAAACTTGGTATTAAGAAAACTGTTGCTAAAGTGAATCGTGCATCTCTTAAACAAATAGCTGAAGATATCGGCCAATATTCATACATCACACCAAAAGAGATAGTTGGGAATATAATAAAAAAAATATACAAAATCTCTGCAATGTAGTCGATCTTCTGATATAGAAAGCTACTATCGCATAGCTAACAGTAAAGCTGAAGTTATAGAGTTTAAAATAACAAGTGACAATGCTAAAGTCATAGGAACTAAACTTAAGGATTTGGCTATAAATGATAACATGCTTATCGCATTTATCATTCGTAATAATAAACAAATCTTCCCGAATGGTGAAGACGAAATTAAAGTAAATGATAATGTTGTTGTTGTAAGTTATGGAAATAAACTTGAACATATCGATGATATTCTTGCAAGGAGGTAACCTATGAATTTTAAAATGGTTTTTAACGTCGTTGGGAAAATGCTAATGCTCTTAGCGGCACTATTAATTCTTCCTACAATCGTATCATTAATTTATAACGAACAACTTCGCATTACAATTTCTTTTTTTAGTACAGTTATTGTATGCTTTCTATTATCAGTAATAATGCATTATTTAACAAAAGATGTAACTGAACGTGATTTCTACAAGAGAGAAGGATATGTAATAGTAACTTTGACATGGGTTATCTTTTCTCTATTAGGGGCACTTCCCTTCTATTTATCTGGAGAAATACCGCACTATATTGACAGTTTATTTGAGACAATTAGTGGATTTACGACTACAGGTTCAACTATCTTACAAGATGTTGAATCACTATCTAAGAGTCTATTATTCTGGCGTAGTTTTACACATTTTTATAGGAGGTATGGGGGGTTATTGTCTTTGCACTTGCAATTCTTCCACGATCTCCACACACCATCCATATAGCTAAGGCAGAAGTTCCTGGTCCATATTTTGGTAAAGTGGTATCATCTATGAAACAAACAGCAATATATCTTTATAGTATTTATATTGCATTAACAATCATATTATTCTTCCTACTATTGCTAGGTGGAATCGGAGTTTTCGATAGTATTAATCTAGCATTCTCTACAGCGGGAACTGGCGGTTTTGCTGTAAGAAACGCGGGTATCGCATATTATAATAGTACTTATATTACAGTTGTTATTGCTATTTTTATGCTAATATTCTCTATGAATCTTAGTTTAATATATTTTGTAGTCTTTAAAAGATACTTTAAAGTACTAAAAAGTGAAGAATTACGTTGGTTTTTCGGAATGATATCTATTCTATCTATAATAATGTTTTTAGATATTTATCGTTCGTATGATACACCTAACCATAGTTTACTAGATGTATTCTTCACCGTTTCTTCAGTTGTTTCGACTACAGGATTCACCTACAACGATTTTAATATTTGGCCTGTATTTTCTAAAATGATTATACTTATTCTTATGATAGTCGGTGGTTGTACTGGTGGTACTGCGGGAGGAATTAAGATTCCAAGATTAATTTTCTTTGTAAAAAATGCGAAGCAAAGCATAAGTAAAGCTCTAAATCCAAGAAAGATTACTATGTTCAAGATAGACGGAAAAGTAGTAAAAGATACTGCACCATTATCTAATTACCTGCTATTATTTGGCTTTGTGTATGTTATTATTTTGTTCTTAATAACATTCCAAATAAACAACTTTGAAGATGCAATTTCTTTAACTGTCACATCAATTAGTAATGCTGGGCCTGCGTTTAATCACTATGGGCCGATGAGTAACTTTTCTGAGATTCCATATTTCACAAAAATAGTCCTATCTGTTTCAATGTTACTAGGGCGTTTGGAATTAATGCCATTAATAGTATTCTTCTCTGCAAATACATGGAAAAAACGTAGAAAAAGATCAAGAGAAAATCAAAGAATTACTAATAACTTCATTGAATAATATACTGGTAGGAATGACTCAAAAATTATGATTTTCGAGTAATCTATTTTATCGAGTCACCCACATTTTTATCAATCAATACAAAAGACGAGTTCTACTTATAGATCTCGTCTTTTATCATTGAAACTATCTCTTGAATTTCTTCATTGATTCTTTGATCTAGTTCTTCTTTAGTAATTAATTCATCATTATGCGCTTCTGTATACCCTAGTATTATACCTAAAGAATTCTTAACATTGTGCAACATAATTTTTTTCTTCTGTTCATTTTTATCCAATTCTGAACTTCTTTTATAAATCATAAATATATTTAAAAATACAAAAAATGTTAAAGGCAGGAAAAATATTTTAATATGTATTGCGGCTATAAGAAATACTACTATTAATACATTTACAGTTATAAAACTAATCATATTTTTCATGATATAAACTATAAACCTCTTTTTTATTTATGCCATGTTCTTTAGCAGTATTTTTAATAGCTTCTGATTTCTTTTCACCACTTTGGACTTTTTGATAGATTATTTCTACAATATCATCAAGATTAAGGTCTGTTTTTTCTTCATCCTTTGATGGAGAAATAATAACAACAAATTCCCCTTTTTCCTTAATTTCTCCACCTAACATATCTAATATCACGCTAGCTTCATATGTTTCAATTTGTTCAAACATCTTCGTAAGTTCTCTCGCTACTGCAATTTTTCTCGTTGGTGCAATTTTAACGATCTCTTCCACTAAGTTTTTTACCCTGTGTGGACTTTCATATAAAATACCAGTTGTCTTTGAGCTTAAAATAATTTCTAACTTTTGCTTAAGTTCCTTACTTTTTCTCGGTAAGAATCCATAGAAAGTATAATTGTAAGATTCTATACCGCTAGCAACCAGTGCAGTAAGTCCCGCATTAGCGCCTGGTAAAGCTACAACATCTAGTCCTGCAGTTTTTACCTTCTCTACAAGTACATACCCTGGATCTGAAATACATGGCATTCCTGCATCAGTTACCAATGCTATATCTAATCCTTCTTCTAAGTATTCTATTATTTTATCACTCATTTTATCTTCATTATGCTCATGATAACTAAGTAGTTTTTTACCCTTCACTTCATAATGATTCAATAACTTCTGAGTATTTCTCGTATCTTCACAAGCTATTATATCCGCTTCTTTTAGCACTCTTAGTGCTCTTAATGTAATATCTTCCAAATTACCTATTGGTGTTCCCACTAAATATAACATAGTTATTTTTCCTTTATTTTAATATTAAATTCTTTTATTTTTTGCCTTTTTTCTGTATTCATATTAAGTAAAATATACTCTTCTTTGCTACTACGAGTTCTTTTTTTGAATAGACTTTCTGCACTCGTAGCTTCACTTTTCGTCTTAAACTCTTCAAAATATATAAGTTTTACAGGTACTCTTACCCTTGTATATTTCGCACCTTTTTTTGCATTATGAGTTTTTATCCTTCTAACAATATCTGTTGTATATCCAGTATACCAAGTTTTGTCACAACACTCAACCACATACATAAAACTACTCATAAATACCATACACTTTCTTCATCTCATCTGTATAACTACCATCTTCATTATAAATATAGAATGGTTGTTCAACTTTAATATCGCTAACCTTAGAAATACTACCCTCAACAAGTACTATTTTACTATTCTCGCTTGAAGACTTACTATATACAAATCTTATTCTCTTAATTGCTAGTCCATTTTTCTCACATTCAGAGATAATATCACTTATTCTATAAGTTCTATGAACCATTGCGAATTTTCCATTTTGTTTAACTAAATATCTAATCGCCTGAATTACATCACTAAGATTACATAATAATTCATGACGTGAAATATTGTGATTAAACTTTTCACGTTGATTCGGCATATTCTTAACAGGGAAATATGGTGGATTACAAATTACATAGTCAAATGTTGATGGTTTATAATAGTCTTTTACATTTTTTTATATCACCACTTCGTACTGCTACATTAGTAATTTCATTTAACTCTAAACTTTTTTTACTCAGTTCAACTAAGTCTTCTTGAATTTCTAACATTTCTATTTTGGCATCTGACTTTTCTCTAAGAATTATTGAGATACCCCCATTACCACTGCAAAGTTCTATAATATTTTTCTTAAAACTTCTCGGCACATTGGCAAAATATGGTAATAAAAAAGAGTCCGTTGACATACTATAATGATCAACTTTTTGTAATATTTTAAAATTTTTAGAAACTATATCAACTCTTAAATTATCTTCCATACTAACCTCTTGTTAAAAATTCTAAATTATTATTATCTAATAAAATAGTAAAGGCGAATTTTTCCAACACCAATGTTGCATTAACATTTCCATTTAAATCTGCTTGTGCTTGAAGTATTTTTTCTTGTACTTTACTAATATTAACAACATCACTTACGATTTCATCACTATAGCTTTTAGAAACTTCCATACTTAAATATTTGAAAAACTCTACCACTTCATCTTTAGATTTTAATTTTTCTAATAGATAAATATTTGCAAGATGAGGTTTTCTCATATATCTTTTTATATATTCATTAGTAATAGTAATTAACTCTTCATTCTGTTCAATTTCAATATTTTCACTTTGCCCTATTAGTTTAACTTGTTGACAGCGGGAAATAATAGTTGGTAATATGGCACTGATATTTTTACAACTAAGAATAGCTATAATATCATCTTCAGGTTCTTCTAAAAATTTAAGTAAACTGTTTGCTGCTTGCTCAGTCATTTTTTCTATATCTTTTATCCAGTATATCTTCTTACCGTAAATGATTTAACACTCAAATCAGATTTTAATGTTTGGATTTCATCTTTCTTTATCGAAGTTTCACTTGATAATTTATAAAAATCAACATAATTCCCATGATTTATACTATTGCAGTTTTTACAATTTTCACAACTATAAAATTCTTTATCTTTATTTTCTAAACAAAAAATTGCTTTAACAAAACTCAAAATAAACTCATCAGAATATAAACTATCCTCACCTACTACTAAATAGGCATGGGATAGTTTATCTGTTTTTAATGTATTTGTTAAAGATTTTATTACAATTGTATCTTTACTAAAATTCATTGTTTAAAAATCCTTCCAATATAGCAAGTGCTTGTTTTTGCACATTCTCGTATGTATCACTTGCATCAATCACCTTAATACGTTCGGTATTTTCTCTTGAAAGATCATCATAACCACGTTTGACATTTTTGTAAAAATCTAGACTTTCTTGATCCATTCGGTTATTGTCATCTCTGTTTTTTGTACGCGCTAGTCCAACTTCAACATCTACACAGAAATATAGTGTCAAATCCGGTTCTAGATTATCAGTTGCATACGCATTTATATCTAGTATATCTTGTTTAGAAAGTCCTCGACCATAAGATTGGTAAGCAACCGAGCTATCCACAAAACGATCACAAATTACAATATATCCTTCATTTACATGAGGTAATATTTTTTTTTACAATATGATCACGTCGGCTAGCACAAAACAATAAACTTTCAGTTTTAGCATCAATATCATTTGAACTATCAAAAAGTAGTTCTCTGACTTTCTCGCTAAACTCTGTTCCTCCAGGTTCACGTGTTGTTATTACTTTATATCCCTTTTCTTTCAAATATTCTGTAGCAAAGTTGATAAAGCTCGTTTTACCTGAACCATCTGAACCTTCTACTGTTATGAATTTACCTTTCATTTGAATAACCTTTCTTCTATATATAATTACTTATTCATAAATTGAGAAATTCTTTCAACAGCTTCTTTTATATTTTCCATGCTTGTTGCATAACTAATTCTAAAGAAGTCATTATAAGCTTTCCCAAATGCTGTCCCAGGAATAACCCCAACACGAGCCTCTTTCGCTAATAATTTACAAAACTCCATCGCTCCTAGCTCACGGTATTCCGCTGGAATCTTAGCGAAAATATAAAATGCTCCATCAATTTCAGGAATTTCAAAACCTAATTCACGAAGTCTTGGAACCATATAATCTTTTCTTTCTCTATAAGTTTCAATCATATGATTATTATATTTATCTACATTTTCATCTGTTAAAGCTACTACAGCAGCATCTTGAACAAATGTTGGAGCTCCAGATACTGTAAACAGATGGAAAACCCCGATTTTTCTAATCATCGCTTGGGGAGCTGCGACAAATCCAATACGCCATCCAGTCATAGCATGAGATTTTGATAATCCACTGATTAGAACTGTTTGTTCTGGAATAAACTCAGCTAATGATGTGTGTTTATAGTTATATGTAATATCTCCATAAATTTCATCACTAAGTACAAAAATATCATATTTTTCTAATACATCAGCAATCTCTTTAACTTCTTCTCTAGTATAAGAAACACCACTTGGATTGTTTGGATAGTTGATTAAAATTGCTTTCGCATCTTTATTTTCCTCTAGAGCTTTTTCTAAATCATCTGGACGAACTTTAAAACCATTGTCAGCTGTGTCAATAAATTTAATATTACATTTATTTAGAATACCTACACCCTCATAAGCTGAAAAATATGGTGTCACTACTAAAATAGTATCCCCCTGATTTGTAATGGCTGAAATAGTATGTTCTATAGCTGCAGAAGCACCTATTGTTACAATAACCTCATCAGAACTGTATTTCAAATTATATCTTTTTTCTAAATTTTTTGCCCATGCAGCTCTTAATGGCTCAATACCATTATTTACTGAATAGTGCGTTCTATTATTATCTAAAGCAACTTTCGCAGCTTCTTTAACCTCCTCAGCAGTGTCAAAGTCAGGTTCTCCTAATGTTAACTTGATAATCCCTTCAATCGTTGAAGCAAATGCATCAAATTCTCTGATTGGTGATCCTGTAAGATTCGCTAAAGACGTGTTAAATTTGTTTTCTAATGATTTTTTAATATCCATATATATATCTACCTTCCTTTAAAATTAGGTACATTGTTAATATAACATTTCTAATATTGTACATATTTTCAACAAAAATTAAATTAG
>CAKMQO010000134.1 GCA_927911695.1 uncultured Gemella sp.
TTTTTTTGAAGTAAAGTAGAGAAGTAGTGTAAGTTTGCATTACTTCTCTTTTTATTTGTAAAACTATAATTTATACTTGTTTACTTTTGTAAGCAAAATATTAGCATATTTATAAAAAGAGGAGTAAAATAGTATTTATAAAATATTAGGAGATTAAAAAATGGAAATATCATTCGAACAACACTTAGAAAACTTTAAAGTTATTGATTCAAAAACTGCAATAGAAAAAATTGAATCAAAAGAAAATTTGTATTATTTATTGGGAGATCTTCATGCCCATTTTGTAGAAAATTCATGCCAAAATTAAGTGAAGTAGTTGTTTCTAATAAAGTAGAAGCATTCTTCCTTAACTCTGAAGATTTCTCAGACGCATCAGGTATTGAATCATTACGTGCAAAATATTCTGTAAGAACTGTACCAGGTTTATTAGTTGCTGAAGCTGGAGAAGTTAAAGTTGTATGTGATTCTAGTTTATCTGTTGAAGAAATTACTACTTTTATTAAATAATAATCAAACTCGTCTATTTTGTGTAGGCGAGTTTATTATTTTGTTTTTATATTTGAATACTTTTTTTTTTATAAGTTAATTACTTAAGTAAAAAGAAAAATTTATAATTAAAATACTGAAAAAAACTATTTTAAATGATATAATAGTAGTTATAAAATTTTACTAACGATATAGATTAGTTTATTTTATAGTTCATTGTAAAATAATGAGGTGATAGTGTGAATAGTGAAAAGTTAGAAGTAAAGAATCTAATTTTTTAATTATGGTGTAAAAAACATATTAAATGATATATCATTTGAAGTTCCTAATGGGGATTTTGTTGCGATTGTAGGAAAAAGTGGAGCGGGAAAATCGACCTTACTGCGTTGTTTGAACTTGTTAAATAAACCTCAATCTGGAGAGATAAATATAGCAGGTGAAAATATAGTACAGTTTAATAGATCAAGGTTAAAACTTATTAGAAGAGATATTGCTTTTATATTTCAAGATTATAATGTTCTAGATAATTTATATACTGTTGAAAATGTTTTAACACCTTATTTAGTAAAAAAAATCTGCCTTGGGTCTTTTATTAGGATATACAAAAAAAGAGTATAATGAAGGTGTTGATTTCTTAAAGCAAGTTGGATTAGAGGATGAGGCTTTTAAAAAGTCTAAGTATTTATCAGGGGGGCAAAAGCAAAGGGTCGCTATAGCTAAAGCATTAGCTCAAAATCCAAAAATTTTACTAGCTGATGAACCTGTTAGTAGCTTGGATGAAAAAAATACGACACTCATAATGGATACATTTAAAAAATTAAATGAAGAAAATGGAATAACAGTGCTTATAAATCTTCACGATGTTAATCTAGCGAAAAAATATAGTACAAAGATTTTAGGATTAAAGGACGGAAAAGTTTTATTTTATAAAGATTCTGAGAAGGTGACTAAAGATGAATTTGAAGAACTTTATAATTAAAAAATCTATAACGAAGTTAGCTTCGTTGTCTTTTATTGTTTTGATTATTTTTATTGCATATAGCCAATATGATACAAAAACTTTTTCATTAGGATTAAAAGGATACAGAATCTTCTTGGACGTATGTATCCTGTAGATTTTTCTATTTTACCTGAATTGAAACAACCGATTATAGAAACAATTAACATTGCTCTATTTTCATCTATATTAGCTTTATGCACAACGTTAATATTATTACCAATACTAACTAATGTACTATTTAAACTTAAGATAATTCCAAAAATATTTAGTGCGGTATTCTCTGTTTTCAGAACAATGCCATTTCTAATAATTGCTGCTATCTTAGTAAGTTTATTCAGTACAGGAGTATTTAGTGGTTTTGTGAGTATATATTTAATAAATATATTAACATCAGCTAAGCTATTGAAAGAATATGCTGAAGAAGTTGAGATTAAACAGTTAGAAGCTATGGAATCATTAGGAGCTTCAAAATTTATTATCTATAAAAATGCGATTTTGTCTAATCTTAAGCCGCAAGTTATCTCGGTATACTTTTTAACTTTGGAATCAAGTATCCGCGGAGCAAGTGTTTTAGGATTAGTTGGAGCAGGTGGAATAGGTCAAAGATTATGGCAAGAGCTAAATCACTTAAGATATGATAGAGTTTCTATAATAATCATTACTCTTGTTATTTTAATCTTCGTAATTGATCTAGTGAGTTATTATTTTAGAAATTTACAGAATACCTCACAGTTAACTTTTGAAAAGTTTATATTAAGAAAAAATATTGTGAAATTTGGTATTCCTCTTGTTATTGTAGGGAGTATTTTATACGTTACTAATTTTATTAATATTTCACAAGAGAGATTTATTATAGGATTGAAACAGTTAAATGTATTGGCTAAAGGAATTATAAATCCTGATTTAGCATATGTTCCAAAAATGCTTAGCGAGCTTTTTGTAAGTATAGAAATTGCACTAAGTGCCACGATTTTTGCTGCGGTGACAGCTATATTTACATCGTATTTATCATCGGTGAATCTATTTGGTAAGTATAAAGCATTAGGTGTAAAAGTCTTTATCAATATCTTAAGAACATTTCCACCAATAATAGTGGCATTAATATTTTTTAGAGGATTTGGACCTGGTGCAATTAGTAGTTTCTTTGCATTATATATTTATACAGTTGGTGTTATGACGAAAATGTATAATGAGGTCTTAGAAGGAATAAATAACAATGTATTACTAATGACAAAAAGTCTAGGACTTGGAAGTTTTATTAGTTATGTTAAAATTATATTTAATGGATATTTCCCTGAATTCGTTACTATAGTTTTATATAGATTTGAATCAAATATCAAAAATTCAACTATTTTAGGTATGGTTGGTGCAGGTGGTATTGGACATTTGCTTGTAAATAATATAGAATATAGAAATTGGAATAGAATTTCAACATTATTAATTGGTTTATCGTTATCGATAATTATTATAGAAAATATCTCATACTTTATTAGAATGAGAGTAAAAAAATAATTAAAGAAAATATTAAAACAAGGAGAAATAGATGCGTCTAAAAGTAGGAAAAATTGTTAATACTCATTCTTTAAAAGGAGAGGTGAAAGTAATTTCATCAACTGACTTTGAAGAACAACGTTTTAAAAAGGGTAGTGAATTATTAATAACTAGAGGAAATCAAGTTGTTAAAGAAGTAGTTGTAGAAAGCTACAGAACACATAAAAATAATCTTCTGGTAAAATTTGTAGGGATTGATACAATAGAAGAAGCAGAAAAATTTAAAAATCTACAAATCAAAATTGATTCTGATAATATAGGAGAACTTGAGGAAAATGAGTTTTATTTCCATGAGATTATCGGTTGCGAGGTTTTTGATGAAAACAACAAATCACTAGGTGAAGTAGTTGAAATCCTTACACCTGGTGCAAATGATGTGTGGGTAATAAAAGCAGAAAATGGTAAAGAAATTTTAATACCTTACATTGAAGATGTGGTAAAAAAAATAGATGTTACCAATAAAAGAATTGATATCGAAGTTATGGAAGGATTAATTGACTAATGAAGATTGATATTTTAACGCTGTTCCCAGATATGTTTGATTCATTAAATCATTCAATCTTAGGAAAAGCAAAAGATAATAAGTTATTAGATATAAATATAGTCGATTACCGCAAATTTTCTGGTAATAAACATAACCAAGTAGACGATTATCCATTCGGTGGAGGTCAAGGGATGGTATTAAAACCAGAACCGATATTTAATGCTGTTGAGAGTTTAGATAAAACGGATAAAACACGAATAATTTTACTTTGTCCACAAGGCGAGAGATTTAGTCAGAAAAAAGCAGAGGAACTTTCTGAAGAAGAGCACTTGATTTTCATCTGTGGTCACTATGAAGGTTATGATGAAAGAATTAGAGAGTACTTAGTAACCGATGAATTATCGATTGGTGATTTCATCTTAACAGGTGGAGAATTTGCAGCGATGACGATGGTTGATAGTATAGCACGTCTTGTCCCTGATGTACTAGGTAAAGAAGAATCTCACAAGGATGATTCATTCTCTACTGGATTATTAGAATATCCTCAATATACACGACCAAAGGACTATAAAGGAATGATAGTTCCTGATGTATTGACAAGTGGTCACCATAAAAATATAGAAACTTACAGAAAAAAAGAAAGTTTACGAAGAACGCTAACTAGACGACCAGATCTACTGGAAAATTATGAATTGAGTAAAGAAGAAGCCAAATTACTTGATGAAATAAAAAAAGAATTAAAAAATTAACATAAAATAAATGACATAACTGTATTTTTGATGTATAATATTAATATAGTATGTATTGTAAGCACAGGAGGATTAGAAGTAATGACAACTTCATTTGAGGAATTATTAAATAGCTCAGAAATGCTGAAAAAAGGAGATAAAGTAACTGGTACAGTATCTAAAATCGATAACGATAAAGTATACGTTGATGTAGCAGGAGCTCAATATGATTGCGTAATTTTACGTAACCAAATTACTAGAAAACCATTTGAAAACATTGAAGACGTATTATCAGTTGGTGATGAAGTAGAAGCTCAAGTAACTGGTATTAGAGCAGATCGTGAAAAAAGATCAGAAGATGTACCAGGTGTAATCTACTTATCACACAAAATTTTAGAAAATGCTGAATATAAAAAATTAATGGAATTATCATGGACTGGAATTATTAAAAAATTCGAAAACGGAGAATTAAATTCAAGCAACAGTTTCTGGACAAACTAAAGGTGGATTATTAGCTGACGTAGAAGGATTACGTGCATTTATCCCAGGTTCATATATTGACACTAAATTCAGAAAAGACTTATCTAAATTTGTAGGAAATGAATATACATTCAAAATCGAAGAAGTAGATAAATCTAAAAAACAAAATTATCTTAAACAGACGTGTAATTTTAGAAGAAGAAAAAAGCTAAAAAAACTAGCTGAAGTATACGGAAACATTAATGAAGGTGATGTAATTGAAGGTAAAGTTAGTCGTATTACTGACTTTGGAGCATTCGTTAACATCGGTGAAGTTGATGGATTATTACACATCTCAGAAATCTCTCACGCTCGTGTAGAGAAAGTTGCTGATGTATTATCAGTAGGAGATACTGTTAAAGTTGCAGTTATCGCTGTAGATAAAGAAAATGAAAAAGTTTCACTTTCAGCTAAAACTTTATTACCAACACAATGGGAAGTAGCTCGTGCTACAATTAAAGCTGGAGATGTATTAGAAGGTGTTGTTCGTAACACAACTGCATTTGGAGCATTTGTTGAAGTATTACCAGATGTTGAAGGATTAGTTCACATTTCTCAAATTTCTCACGAAAGAGTTACAAACGTAGAAGACGTTCTTAAAAAAGGTGATAAAGTAAATGTAAAAGTTTTAGAATTTGATTTCGAAAACGAAAGATTATCTTTATCAATCAAAGAACTTTTAGAAAACCAGTTAAAGAAGAAGTTAAGGAAGAAGCTGAATACGATACTTCTTACTTAAAAGATGAAGATACTTCATTCAATCTAGGGGACAAATTTAAAGATATCGAACTTTAATTTGAAAAAATAAAGAAATAAAGGCAGTAGATAAGCTTGTCTATTGCTTTTATTTTTTAGGTAGAAATATTATAGTGGAGTTTAGGGCTGCCCCATAAGTCCTAAAATTTAACAAAGTTCATATGAGAACTCATAGACGCAGTGCGCTATAGATATCTAAATTCACTTTATAAAAGCTTTTAGATATCTAATAATCAATGCGAGAAATGACTCTACAAAATCTTGGTTCTTAAGAAATCGCGATTTTGAGTCACCCCCATTAAAAATCTGTGTATAAAGTTAATTCATTTTATCTTTAA
>CAKMQO010000135.1 GCA_927911695.1 uncultured Gemella sp.
TTTAACATTTGAACGTTGTGCTGCAATTGACTTAGCGGGACGTGATGTACTTCAAGCAGTTCAAATGAGTGTTAATCCTAAAGTTATTGAAACACCTTATATTGCAGGGGTTGCAATTAACGGTATTGAAGTAAAAGCAAAAGCAAGAATTACTGTTCGTGCAAACATTGAACGCTTAGTAGGGGGAGCTGGAGAAGAAACAGTTATCGCCCGTGTAGGTGAAGGTATCGTTTCAACAATCGGTTCTTCTGAATCACACACAGTTGTTCTAGAAAATCCAGATAGAATTTCTAAAACAATTTTAGATAAGGGATTAGATGCAGGTACTGCATTTGAAATCTTATCGATTGATATTCTAGATGTCGATATCGGTCAAAACATTGGTGCGAACTTACAAACAGAGCAAGCTATCGCAGATAAAAATATCGCTCAAGCGAAAGCTGAACAACGTCGTGCAATGGCGGTTGCGGCTGAACAAGAGATGAAAGCTAGAATTCAAGAAATGCGTGCGAAAGTTGTAGAAGCTGAAGCAGAATTACCATTAGCTATGGCAAAAGCTTTCCAACAAGGTAATCTTGGTATTATGGATTATATGAATTATAAGAATTTAGAAGCTGATACAGGTATGAGAGATTCAATTAAACGTATGTCACAACCTGAAACAGGAGCAGGTAAATAATTAGATAAAAAGGAGGATGTGAAATGTCATTTTTAATTTTCGCAGCACCAATAACATTTATCATAATTTTTGCTATTTTCGTAATGGTTTTTGCTTCTGACAGTAAAAGATACAGAAAAAAATTTAGATAATTCCAAACAAATGGAGCTAGATAATGCTCGTGCTCAAGCACTGAAGGCAGTTGAAGAAATGAAAAGAATCAAAGAAGCTGCCAATAAGGATTCTAATAGATTTAGAAATAGACAAAGTTCTTTATCTGATCAACAAGTTTATAAAGAAGATATATATGAACAACAAGTTGATAACTCTACTATGAACAAATATCAACAGTATTATAGTCAGAATTACAACAAAGGTCGTAATAAGTTTTCGATACAAAGAAATTTTGACCAACCTAGTAATGCTAAAAATAATACAAAAAAATTAGAATTTTCTCAGGAAAGTCTTGTTCGTGGATTGATTGCAAATGAGTATCTAAACAGAGACTCTAGGAGGGGAAGATGAGTAGTTTAGCGATTCCTATAATTTTTCTAATAGTTTCACTTATTATTGATAAAGCGAAGAACAATAAAAAGAATAATAAAGAAACTGTTAAGAAAGTTAAACAAAAGAAGAAAGCCCCTAAACAAGATTATAAAAAGTATAATCAAAGAGATAATCATATTCCAAAACATGAATCTTCACAGCAACAATTTTTTGAAAGAAAACCACGTGTTATAGTAGATAAAGAAAAAGAAATATTTTCAAATTCTTTAACTTTTGACAAAGAAAGAATTGTGAATGATATAATTTTTTCGGAGATTTTGTCTAAGCCAAAAAGTAAAAGATAATAAATAGGAGGTATGAGATGAAAAAATCATTTAACTATATTAGTTATTGTATTTATTCATTTATGCCTCTTTATTTTGTTTTACTTATTTATACTTTTGTAAAACAAGATTTAGATGCGCTCTTATTAACCACAATACTAACGATAATATCTATTTTTTCTTTAATAATTCAAATGGTAGTAAGCCTACAAATATATTTGTTTGTAGTAAAAAAGAAATTATTAGGCAAAGCGGTATAGATTATTATTACTTAATTTTAATGATAATTATTACATTTTTGATTATAAATCAAAAACTTCAATTTTTATGGAAAATAGTTATACTATTAGTTCTATTCTATATGTTATATATGATTTTATTTAAATATAAAACTATATGTTAACATATTAGGCTACAAAATGTACATAATTCGTGATAAAATAGTATATAGTAAAAAAAGTCAAGAAGAACTATATAAAATATTAAAAGATAAGAAGAGTTTGCAGATATTAGAAGTATCTAATAATATTTATATAGAGAATGAAAAATATAGTATGACAAATTTTTATTGTAAAGATTTTTAAGAAGATATATTTGTTTATTTTTCAATGAAGAATGCTTAAGGAGAATAACCTATGAGAGTTGTTGATATCATAGATAAAAAGAAAAAAAATAAAGAACTTACAAAAGCTGAAATTGAATTTTTACTAGAGGGCTACCTTAAAGGCACGGTACCTGATTATCAGATGAGTTCATTTTTAATGTCTGTATATTTTAATAATATGACAAAAGATGAGCTTACAAACTTCACTTTAACTATGAGGGATTCAGGGGATACAATCTACTTTGATAATCTAGAGGATTATCTTGTTGATAAACATTCAACAGGTGGAGTAGGTGATAAGGTTACTGTAGTTCTAGGACCGATTTTATCAGCGGTAGGAATGGCTACAACAAAGTTATCGGGTAAAGGTTTAGGGCACACTGGAGGAACGATTGATAAATTTGAAGCAATAAGAAACTTTAAATTTAGTACTACAAAAGAAGAATTAGTAGAAGTAGCTAGTAAAACTGGAGTAGGGCTAATGGGTTACAGTGACAATATTGTGCCGTTAGATAAAAAAAATATATGCATTACGTGATGTGACTGCAACAGTAGATAGTATTCCTTTAATAGCAAGTAGTATTATGAGTAAGAAATTGGCAATTCAATCTGATTTAATTATTTTAGATGTAAAAGTCGGTGACGGTGCTTTTATGAAAACTATTGAAGATGCAAGAGAACTATCTCGCAGAATGGTTGAAATTGGGAATAGTGTAGGTAGAAAAACTATAGCAGTACTGACTAATATGGAAGAACCATTAGGATATAATATCGGAAACGCTAATGAAATTATCGAAGGAATAGAAGCCTTAAAAGGAAACTGGTCTAGTGATCTTAAAGAAGTAGTTTATGAAATTGTCTATCTAGCGTTAAAAACACAAAAGGTGAAGTTTAGGACATATGAAGAAGCTGCTAAAAAAAATAGATGAAGTTATTGCTAATGGTCGTGCTCTAGAATTATTAAAACAGTTTATTGAATTAAGTGGTGGAGATGGTGAAGTAGTAAATAATTATGAACTATTACCAACGCCTAAATCAGTTTTAGAGGTATTTTCAGAAGAAGAAGGTTTTGTAACAAAAATCAAAGCAGAAGAAATTGGTAAAGCAGCGATGGTTATTGGGGCTGGTCGAGCTACAAAAGAAGACGAGGTTGATCATGCTGTAGGAATCGAGCTTAAGAAAAAAGTCGGAGATAAAGTGGAAAAAGGTGAAGTAATTGCTGAAATTTACTTTAATGATGAAAAAAATGTTCAATCAAGTAAAACTATGGTCTTAGATGCCTATGTAATTGGAGAAGAAAAAATAGAAAATATTAAAAATATATTAGAAGTCATAGAATAGAGGTAAAAAAATGGGATTAAATAAATATATTGATCATACAATATTAAAAGCAACAGCGAGTAGTTCGGATGTGCAAAAACTTTGTGAGGAAGCAATTGAACATGAGTTTTATAGTGTTTGTGTTAATGGTTGTTATGTTGCAGATGCTAAACATCTTTTACAAGGAACTGATGTTAAAGTTGCGGCTGTAGTAGGATTTCCATTAGGTGCAATGACTACTGCTGCGAAAGTTTTTGAAGCAAAAGAAGCGGTAGAAAACGGAGCAAGCGAAATAGATATGGTTATCAATGTTGCTAAATTGAAAGATGGAGAGTTTGAATATGTTGAAAATGAAATTCGTCAAATAAAAGATGCTATTGGAGATAATGTATTAAAAGTTATAATTGAAACTTGTTATTTAACTGATGAAGAAAAAGTTAAAGCTTGTGAGTTGGCACTTGTAGCTAAAGCAGACTTTGTCAAAACTTCTACTGGATTTGGAACTGGTGGAGCAACGTATGAAGATGTAAAATTAATGAAATCAATTGTAGGTGACAATGCAAAAGTTAAAGCAAGCGGTGGAGTTAGAGATAAGGAAACTGCACAAAAATATGTTGAGCTTGGAGCAGAGAGATTAGGAACAAGCTCAGGAATTTCAATAATGGAGTAAAATAATTTAACAGGAGGTATATAGTTTATACCTCTTTTTTTATTTAAAGGCTTTAGCCAGTGAGGAGGCGAAGTCTCCGAAACAAAAAAACCACCCGCTATGCGGGGTGCGAGATAAAAAGTTAAAACAATTGAAAAATCATCCTTTTCTTGATAAAATAAGAGTAGTTCAAGCTTTAAAATAAGGAAAGGATGATTTTATATTATGGCAAATAAACATAATAGTTTATCGCATACAAAGTGGTTGTGTAAATACCATATTTGTATTTACACCTAAGTATAGACGAAAAAATAGAATTTAATCAATATAAACAGATATAGTAGGTAT
>CAKMQO010000136.1 GCA_927911695.1 uncultured Gemella sp.
CTAGAATCGCTGAAAAATAGCACTTTCCCCATGAAAAATTAAATTGTGATACATCTGTGTCCATTTCTGTAACGGAGCAGTCGCACTAAAATCTCGATTTATTGATATTATCAGCGACTTTTCCTATTGTTCCTTTATATGAGTGGTATCTTTCTTTAGGACGTTTCCCTTTCAATCCTTCTTTATGCATAAGACTTTGTACACGCTTATGATTTACTTTAAAACCTCTATTAATTAGTTCATTGTGAACTCTACGGACACCATATAATCCTTTATTTTCGGTAAAAATAATTTTAATTTCTTTTAACAATGGTTCATTACGAATAGATACAACATCTACTGCTCCCTTATTTACTAAATAATAATATGTTGATTTTGCCATTCCTATTGCTTGTAAAAGATATTTTAATTGATATCCTTTTTCTCTAAGTTCTTTTATGATTGCTGCTTTTTCGCCTTGAGTTGCGCAGCCCATTTTTCTCGCCTCAAGGCTATTAATTTTTTTTATTGCTTCTGTTTCTGCTTTAATATTTTCGATTTCTGTTTTTATAAATTGATTTTCTTCACGTAATCTAATTAATTCTTCTCTTTCTGACTCTTTTAATGGTTTAGGACTTCTATTTTCTTTCATGATAGGTACCTTTCTTGGTCTTCCTTTCTTCTCATCTACAAGTCCATTATAACCTTTTTCTTTATATTTTTGAACCCAATTATATAATATCCTATAGTTAATTCCATTCTCTAGTGCAACGGAATTATATGAATAACCGGCTAAAATTTTAGAAACTAATACTAGTTTTTCTTCTGGCTTCCACTTTTTATTTTTTGATTTAGGTCGTAAGGCGCTCACTCCTAATGAATCGACCATTCTTTTCCATTTCCTAATAGTATCTCTAAATTTCTTAGTGGTTATTCCACTAGGTGTATCTGGATATTCTCCTCTTTCATACATCTCAACACACTTTACTTTAAATTCATAACTGTAACGCATAAAAAATACCCCTTTCACTGGCTTGTCCAGTAAAAGGGGTACATATCATTTCTACGAAATCACGATTTTTGAGTCACTCCCTAGTGAAATGCGTATTATAATGTGATAGAATAATAAGTATGATAATTGTGAAGATTATTTATCGATGAGGTTTTTCACGATTAGTTAGAAAATTCATATAGAAGTTACATATGAAATAACAAAGGAGTAAGGACAATGGAGATAAAAGAAAGAGTTTCTAAGTTAAGAACATTAATGGAAAGAAATGGAATTGATGTCTATATGATTCCAACAGCAGATTTTCACAATAGTGAATATGTAGGAGAACATTTTAAAGCTCGTGCATTTATGAGTGGATTTACTGGTTCTGCAGGTACACTAATTGTTACTAAGGATTTTGCAGGTTTATGGACAGATGGGAGATATTTCTTACAAGGAGAAAAACAATTAGAAGGAACTGGTATCGAGTTGCAAAAAATGCGTGAACCTGGAGTTCCGACTATCGCGGAGTTTGTTGTCGAAAATACACCAGAGAATGGGGTATTAGGATTCGATGGGCGCGTTGTGACTTTTGGTGAAGGAAAAGACTTAGCTACTAAACTAAAACGTAAAAATGCTACGGTAAAATATGATGTTGATTTAGTTGATGAGGTTTGGGAAAATCGTCCGGCGCTATCAGAGAAACCTGCATTTTATATGAGTTTAGAAAGAGCTGGAGAATCTGTGGCTAGCAAGCTTGAGCGAGTTCGAAAAGAAATGCATGAAGTAGGAGCAAATATCCATGTTATAACTACACTTGATGATATTGGATGGTTATTAAATATTCGTGGTATGGATGTTGATTATGTACCGGTATTATTAAGTTATGCAGTTGTTTATGAAGATAGTGTTGACTTATATGTAGATGAGAGAAAACTATCTGATGAAATCAAAAAACACTTGGCAGACCACAATGTACACATTAAGCCATATAATGATATTTATGAAGAAGTGAAACAATTTTCAGGTAACGATGTAGTTCTAGTCGATCCAGAGTGCTTAAATTATGCAGTATTTAATAACATTCCGAAAGAGATAACACTAGTAGAAAGACGTAACCCGACAATTTTAATGAAAGCTATAAAAAATGAGGTTGAATTACAGCATACTATTAAAGCCCATGTGAAAGATGGTATTGCTCATACGAAGTTTATTTATTGGTTAAAACAACTGGTAAAACAAGGTACAAGTGAACAAGAGGATGAACTTTCGGCATCTGCGAAACTTGTAGAATTTAGAAAAGAGCAAGGTGGCTTTATCTGCCCTAGTTTTTCTCCGATTTGCGGTCATGGTGAAAATGGAGCTATTGTGCACTATTCATCTTTTAAAGAAACTTCTATTCCGCTACGTACTGGTACTTTCTTCTTAACAGATACTGGTGCACACTTTGAAGAAGGCTCAACTGACATCACGCGTACTACAGCGATGGGAGAAGTTAGCGATAAATTAAAATACGATTATACACGAGTACTTCAATGTCACCTTCGTTTATCGAGATTAAAATTCATGGAAGGTGTTTCTGGAGCTAATGTGGACTTATTCGCTCGTGCTCCATTATGGCAAGATTATGAGAACTTCAACCACGGAACAGGTCATGGTGTAGGTTACTTAGGTAATATTCATGAAGGACCTCATGGTATTCACTGGGGAATCTATCGTGCAGCTGAACCGTTTAAACATGGTATGGTAGTTACTAATGAACCGGGATTATACATCTCAGGATCTCATGGTATTCGTTTAGAGAATGAACTTATTGTTAGAAAAACAGTAAAAAATGAATATGGTCAATTTATGGAATTTGAAGTGATGACATTTGTACCATGGGATTTAGAGGCTATTAATCTAGATATGCTTACAATTGAAGATAAATATGAATTGAATAAATATCATGCGAAAGTATTTGAAGTATTAGCTCCACACTTTAAAGGTGATGAGTTAGAATGGTTAAAACAAGCAACTAGAGAAGTCTAATTTCTATGGGGGCTGACAAAAAGGTCCTAAATTTTAACAAAGTGCCTATGAAAACTCATAGACGCAGTGGTTTATTGATATACTAAAAAAAGTGATATAATAGATTATGTGCAATTAAAGAAATAATTGGCAAATAAAGAGAAGAAGTCGAGGAAAATCAAATGGATTTAAATACACAATTAAAAAAATATGCTCAACTTATTGCGAAAGTTGGATTAAATGTTCAAGAAGGTCAACCGGTATTAGTTCGTGCTAGTACTGAAACACGCGAGTTTGTAGCGAAAGTTGTAGAAGCTTGCTATGAATTAGGAGCAAAAAGAGTATCAGTGGAATGGCGTGACCAAGAATTAACAAAATTAGGTTTAAAATATCAAAGTGAAGAGTCGTTAAGTACTGTTGGTCAATGGTACGTTGATAAGTATCAAGTTGAATTAGATGAAGGTGCAGCATTCTTATCTATTATCGGAGATGATCCAGATGGATTAGCAGGTGTGGATAGTGCTAAATTAAAAGCATCTATGGTAGGTCGTTCAAAAGCTATGCGTAACTACATGAAATCAATTATGAGTGACGAATGTCCATGGTGTGTAGTCAGTGCTTCAACTGTTGGATGGGCGAAGAGATTATATCCTGAATTAAACGATGAAGAAGCTTATTTAAAACTTTGGGATCAAATCTTAAGTGCTTGTCGTTCAACTGGAGATGACCCTGTAGCTGAATGGGAAGAACACATTAAAGTTTTAGATGAAAAAGCAAAATTCTTACACGAAAATGAATTAGTTAAATTACATATAACAAATGACTTAGGAACTGATTTGTATGTAGGATTACCTAAAAATCATATTTGGCAAAGTGCAGGAAGTTATGCAAAAAAAGCTGATCGTTTCGTAGCTAACATCCCTACAGAGGAAGTATTTACAATGCCTCATAAAGATGAGACAAGTGGTATTGTTTATAATGCTAAGCCTCTAAACTACAGTGGGGTATTAATTGATAATTTCTGGTTAAAATTTGAAGATGGTAAAGTTGTAGATTTCGGAGCCGAGCGTGGTTATGATGTTCTTAAAAACTTATTAGAAACTGATGAAGGTTCAAGAAGAATAGGGGAAATGGCATTAGTACCTTATGATTCACCAATCTCAAATACAAAAAATTCTATTCTTAGAAACATTATTTGATGAGAACGCAGCGTGCCACATTGCTCTTGGTAAAGCATATCCAACATGTGTTCAAGGTGGACCAGAAATGACTGATGAACAATTAGCAGAAGTTGGTGCTAATGATAGTTTAGTTCACGTTGACTTTATGATTGGAGAAGCGACAACAAACATTACTGGTTATACAGCAGATGGTAAAGAAGTAGCGATTTTCAAAGACGGAAACTGGGCTTAATAATATATAAGATATACAGTTGAAAAAAATTTCGATTGTATATCTTTTGTTTTGTTTGCTAGAAGTTTTCAAAATTTCATATATTATCGTGGATTTTATTTGCGAAAAGAGGCTAAATATGTGATAATAGATTGTACTAATATTTAGGGGTGATTAAATGCGTTTGGATAAATTTTTAAAAGTATCAAGAATTATAAAGAGAAGAACAGTTGCTAATGAAATATCGTCAGAAGGTCATATTGCGATTAATGGTAAGAAAGCTAAACCTTCGAGTACTTTGAAAATAGGGGATGAAATCACTATTTACTTTGCAAAAAAGAAGTTGTTTATGAGGTACTAGAATTAAAAGATAGTACAAAGAAAGAAGATGCAACTAAAATGTTCAAAATCTTATCGGAAAAACTAAGAGAAGTAAAGATGAGAGAGCAGAATAGCCAATTTAAAAAAGATGTCTTAAAAGCAAAGGCTAAGTACAGAAAACGACGTAAGTTTATTATATTAGCTATAATGACTTTTGCTTTAGCTGTAACTCTACTGCAAACATTTTTATATATCCGAGATAAGAAACAAATCAATGCTCAATTAGCTGAACAAAATAAGATGATTGAAAATCTTGACAAAGAGAATAAAGTAAATGAACTAGTCATAGATAAGCTAAAAGATCCATACTTTATAACGGACTTGGTAAGACAAGAGTATGGATTAAGTTATCAAGGTGAGTTGATTTTTAATATTCCATTACAAGAGAATTTCTTACAAGCGACGATTAAGTCTATAATGGATGGGAATTTGGAGAAATCTGAAGATAATAATGGTAGAATTGATGACAGTAAAATACCTGAGCTAGCAAAAAAAGATGATAAAAAATCGTCTTCTAAAAAAGGATCAGAGAAAGCTACAGATAAGCAAAATACTAATAAAACTAGCAATAAAAAAACAGAAGATAATTCATCAGAAAAAGAAGATGATGATAAACAAGAGGTTAATCAACCTCAAAGAGCAACTAACAACGCAAATTCAAACACTAATAATCAGAGAAGTAACAGAGGATAACATTCTGTTGCTTCTTTTTTCAGACTTCTATATGATGAGGCTGACTCAAAAATCCTAAATTTTAACAAAGTGTATATCAGGACTCATAGACGCAGTGGTTTATTGATATCTAAATTCGTTTTATAAAAGCTTTTTAGGTATCTAATAAACTGTGCGGGGGTGACGCGACAAAATCTTTTTTCTCCGAAATTCCGATTTTTGAGTCACTCCCTTTATGAAAAAATACTTCTGACTATTAATATAAGAAATGATTAATATAAAAGAAAAGATAATGTATAGCGAAATGGGATTGTAGTATTAAATTTACTATACTTAAGTTTAAATATTTGTTAAAAGGTATTAAAATGTTAATATAATAGGTAACAAATTTAATTATATACATAAATCGGAGGAGATTATGAATAAATATCTAGGTGATGCTTTGCATACCGACCTTTATCAAATTAATATGGGATATGCATATTTTAAAGACGGAATACATGAGAGAAAATCATATTTTGATGTGTATTTTAGAAAAATTCCTTTTGGTGGAGGATATGCAGTATTCGCTGGACTAGCCAAAATTATAGATTATGTGAATTCATTTGAATTTTCAGACTCTGATATAGAATTTTTACGTGAATTAGGATATGAAGAAGACTTTTTAGAATATCTAAGTACTATGAAATTTACAGGGAATATTCGTTCGGTAAAAGAAGGAGAAATTATTTTTGCTAATGAGCCACTCTTGAGAATTGAAGCTCCACTTATTCAAGCGCAAATAATGGAAACGGCTATTTTGAATATTGTTAACTATCAAATACTAATAGCTACAAAGGCCGCTAGAATAAAGCACTTATGTCCAGATGAAGTTTGTATGGAATTTGGTACTCGTCGTGCTCATGAATTTGATGCGGCAATATGGGGTACGCGAGCTTCTATTATCGGTGGATTTGATGCTACTAGTAACGTAAAAGCTGCAAAATTGTTTAATATTCCATGTAGCGGAACACATGCTCACTCATTTGTTCAGGCTTATGAAGATGAAGAAGTTGCATTTAAGAAATATGCAGCTGTGCATAAAGATTGTTATTTCTTAGTTGATACTTATGATACATTGCGCTCTGGAATTCCTACTGCTATTAAAGTAGCGGATGAATTAAAAGATAAGATTAATTTCCATGGTATTAGATTGGATTCTGGAGATATAGCATATCTATCAAAAAAAGCAAGAAAGATGTTAGATGAAGCGGGTTATCCTAATGCGAAAATAGTAGCGTCAAATGATTTAGATGAAGATACGATTACTCACTTAAAACAAGAGGGTGCATGTATTGATGCGTGGGGCGTAGGTACAAAGCTTATAACTGCTTTTGATAATCCTGCATTAGGTGCTGTTTATAAACTTGCATGTTTAGAAAATGATAATGGTGAGATGATTGACAGGCTAAAAGTCTCGGAAAATCCTGCAAAATTAACTGTTCCTGGTGTGAAAAAAGTTTATAGAATAATAAATACAGACACAGGTATGGCAGCAGGGGATTACATTGCATTGGAGAATGAAGATGTGAATGCAGAACAGAGTATAAAACTTTTCCATCCAACTCATACATATTTAGCTAAGGAAGTGGAGAACTTTAAAGCAATAGATATCCATGAAGATATTTTTGTAAATGGTAAGCAAGTATATGAAGTACCAACAGTACATGAAAGTGCTAAGTACTTCCAACAAAATAAAGAATTATTATGGAGTGAGTATCTTCGTTTGTTAAATCCAGAATTCTATCCAGTAGACTTAAGTACTAAGTGTTGGGGAAATAGAAAAGAAATATTGGAAAGAGTAACAAAAAAAATCAAATAATTAGGTGATAATATGACATTACAACAGGAAGTAATAAAAAGATTAAGATGTAAACCTGAAATTAATGTAGAAGAGGAAATAAGATTAACAATCAATTTTCTAAAAGATTATATAAAAAAAATAACTTCATAAAAAAGTTTAGTATTAGGTATATCAGGTGGTCAAGATTCTACGCTTTGCGGTAAACTATGTCAAATGGCAATTACTGAATTGAGGGAAGAGACAGGTGAAGAGTATAACTTTATCGCCGTTAGACTACCATATGGAGAACAATTTGATGAAGATGACTGTAACGACGCATTAAAATTTATTAATCCGGATAAAGTATATACTGTAAATATAAAAGATGCGGTAGATGCAAGTGTTAATTCATTAAAAGTAGCAGGAGTAGAAATTACTGATTTTGCGAAAGGAAATGAGAAAGCACGAGAAAGAATGAAAGTTCAGTATTCTATTGCTACTATGAATAAAGGTATAGTAGTTGGTACTGACCATGCAGCAGAAGCTATCACTGGGTTCTTTACAAAACATGGAGACGGTGGAGCTGATATTGTACCTCTATATAGATTAAATAAAAGACAAGGGAAAGCATTATTAAAAATGTTAGATTGTCCAGCACACTTATATCTGAAACAACCAACTGCAGATTTAGAAGAAAATCGTCCTGCTTTAGAAGATGAAGTTGCACTTGGAGTAACATATAATGACATAGATGATTACTTAGAAGGAAAAAAAGTCTCTGATAATGTAAAAGAAATAATAGAAGGACATTATTTAAGATCAGAACATAAGAGAAACTTACCAGTTACTGTGTTTGATTTTTACAATATATAGTAGAAATAATAGAAGGAGAGGATAGGAAACTATTCTCTCTTTCTTATTATATAAAGGTATAATTAGCGTATAAGATGGTGTGGAAAAATAAAATGAAAATAAATTAAAAATTTTGTTGACATAATATGAAAGTGATGATAGAATAATGAAAGTCTTCTGATAGAGAAGACGAACAATAAAGAATTTCTAAAGAAGTAATGTTAAGAAAAACCTTGACAAGAGATAATAGAAATGCTAAAATAATTACTGTCTTATAAAGGCAACTTCATCGAAACAAACTATTAAAATAGTTTTGTAAAAATATAAGAAAAACTATTGACAAGTTTTAAAACAGATGATAGAATAGTAAAAGTCTTCTCAAGAAGAAGACGAACAATCAAACATTTCAAAATATTTAATGTTAAGAAAATTATAAAAAACTTCTTGACAAAATACAAAAGAAATGATAAACTTATAAAAGTCTTGAAGAAAGATGAAATCAACGATTTCAACGAAGTAAGTGGTTCAAAAGTTTTTTTAAAAAACATAAAAATTCTTGACAAACATTCGAAGAAAATGATAGACTAAATAAAAAGTCTTCTGAAGAAGATGAAAAACATTTTTTAAAAAAAGTTTTAAAAAAAGCTTGACAAAGAAATCTAAAAATG
>CAKMQO010000137.1 GCA_927911695.1 uncultured Gemella sp.
TTACCAATGATAATTTCTATTTCATTATATTTTTATTCTAAAATAAAAATAAATGTTTAAACATTTAATCGGAAAAAATAAGGTATTATAGGTAGAGTAATCTTTTTACTTAAAATTAAATTGTCTATTTTACCTGTTATATATGTTAATATAGTTATAGGTGGCTATACTATAGTTAGTTTTATTTTTACTGGATTTAAAATAAGGCAGGGTGCTAATTTCAACAATATATTTTTGGAAACAAACATATTTAGTTTTATTAACGGCTCTTTTCCAAAATATTTAGTACTTTATATTATAGGAATATCTACTTTTATTTTCTTATTAACAATGTTATTGCTTACTATAACGGATTATGGTTTTAATTATATTCATGTTATCTTAGGTTATATCTTACTAACATATGTGATAAATGATTTCTTTATAGTGTATGTATCTCAAAATTTGAGTCCTTTAGGTTCATTATTCTGGCTTGGAGGTAGAGCGAGAAATATAACTACATTTATTTCGTATATATATATGATATTAATATACTTAAGTCTTAGATTTACTAAAAGAAAAGAGTTTTAGTTATGAAAAAAGAGAATATTTATGGATATATTTTGCATTAGTGATATATTTGAGATTAATCTTAGAAAAAAAGAATGCTTTGAAAAGTAATTTTAGTGAATTTATTCGAGGGAATCTTCATAATATTTATGGGGAAGACAGAGATTTATTAGTATATCATGTTATACTGCTTATTTGTTTGTATGTAGCATTTTACACTGTTAGTATAAGAATGATTTCATTAGAGATAGATAATTTTAGGAATATTGTTTGCTTTAAAAGTAAAGGTATTTTTCAATTATATAAGAGAACAATATGCTTCTTCAGTAAAAAATTGATCTTTGATTCTTGTGCTATGATGATAGTAATAAGTATAGGTTATATGTTTATTGAAAATGATTATATTTTTATGAATTACATGTCAGGTTTGATAGATTTAATAAAATTACCCATTATTATGTTATTAGCTACTTTAATATGTGTAGTTTTTAAATTTAATAAAGTTATGATGTTTTTGTATATTCTATTTTTCCATTTTAATATATATAGTTTTTGTAAATAGTTTATCTCTAACTATTGTTATTATTTATAGCGGTGCTATTGCCTTAATTGTATTAGCGGTTATAGTGATTATTTTTAATTCATGGGAGGTATAAGTATGTTAGAAATTATAAATGGCACAAAAAAATATGGAACGAAGGTAATTTTTGAGAATTTAAATTTAAAATTCTTACCCGGGAAAATATATGGTCTTGTTGGAGAAAATGGAAGTGGAAAAACAGTAATAATGAAATGTTTATGTGGATATACGTCACTAACGAGTGGTGGTGTATATCAAAATAAAAAGAAACTAAGAAACAAAGACAATTTTATAGAGAGTGCAGGAATTATTATAGAGAATCCAAAGTTTATGGAAGATTTTACACTTATGGAAAATCTTGAGATTATAAAAAGTTATTCAGATAATAAAAAACAAATTGATATAGAATATTGGTTAAATTTTTATGATTTATATAAGTACAAAGATAAAAAGTACAGAAAACTCTCTTTAGGAACAAAACAAAAATTATATCTAATACAAGCTTTTATGTCAAATCCAAACAATTTAATTTTAGATGAATGTTTTAATGGATTGGATGAAAAAATGGCGATTAAAACAAGAGAATTTCTAAAAAAGTTATATAAAAGATGATAGAATAATAATATTGACTTCACATATAAAATCTGATATTGAAGAGTTATGTGATGAAGTGATAAGACTCAATTAGTAAATTATTTAAACTAAGTAGTTATTGGAATAAATAGAAGGAAAATCCAGAAATCGAGAATTTGATTTTTGGATTTCTCTTTTTTGATTGTAAAATAAACCAGAGCATGGGAAAAAATTCAAATTATCTATTGACTTAAAGATTAAAATGCAATATAATAGTTAACGTAGTTAACTAATTAGTTAATATTGTGAACTAATTCATAAGATTAAAGGAGGTAAAAAATGAGTGTAGATGAAATTTCATATCATAAAGCAATGGATATGATGGAAGAATTTAGGTTGATAATGAAAAGATTTCATAAGAAAAGTGATGCACCGTATAGAAAACCTGAATTTCAAGCAATGTTATTTTTGTCTTGTAAAGAAAAAATTACGATGCAGGAATTAGGTGAAGAATTACATGTGACAAAACCTAGAGTTACAGCACTTGTAAGTGAATTACTAGAAAAAGATTTTGTTGTTCAAAGTACAGATGAAAAAGATAAAAGGAAAAAATATCTTAGTTTATCTGAAAAAGGAGTCGAATGTATAGAATCACATAGAAAAGCTTATGAAGAATGGTTCCAATCTATCTGGAATAAATTTGATGTAAGGGAAAAAGAAGCGTTTGATATATTATTATCTCGAGTAAATGAGATTTTTAGAGAAGAATTATCTGATAAGGAGGAAAATAATGAAACTAATTAAATATTTAAAAGGTTTCTTGGTACCGATGATATTCTTAGTTGCGATATTAGGCGTTCGTGTTGTAGCAGAGCTAGCACTTCCGACATATACAAGTAATATTGTCGATAAAGGTATTCAACAAAGCGGTATCCAAGATGCTGTACCGGAAAAAATAAGTGAAAAATCATTAAAGAGTTACAATTGTTTATGACTGATGATGAGATTAAAAAAGTCATGGCTAAATACACTAAAGATGGTGATGTGTATAAACTTGATAGTATAAGTGAACAAGAACGTACCGAACTAAATGATATATTTAAAAACACTATGACTGTTGTATCTGGTGCAAAATCTGAAAACTTAGATTTAGATAAGGTTGCAGAAGGTGTTAAACTAGGACTAGTCAAGAAAGACAGTTTAATTGAACAAAAGAATAAATCAATTAGTGACTTAGGAAGTTCGGCTGATATGATAACAAAACAAGCTGGTATTCGTTATGTAAAAGAAGAGTATAGAAATAATGTAGGAATTGATACTAATGAGATTAGAAAAAATTATCTAAAAGAAGTTGGAATAATGATGATAATCGTAACTTTCATTTCAGGTATTGGAAGTGTTATTTCGAACTTTATAGCTAGTAGAATTTCTTCGAAAATATCTTATAACTTACGAGAAAAACTTTATAATAAAGTACTATCATTTTCTAAACAAGATATTGATAAGTTTTCTACAGCTTCACTAATTACAAGAAGTACAAACGATATTCAACAAATTCAAAATGCTTTAAATATGATGTTATTTATCGCAATATATGCGCCGATGATGGCAGTTTACGGTGTTTATAAAGTTACTCAAACTGATACTGGAATGACTTGGATAATTGCATTAGGTGTAGGTATCTTAGGTTTAACATTAGCAATAATTTCATTCTTAGTAATGCCGAAGTTTAAAATTATGCAAAAGCTAATTGATAGAGTAAACTTGGTAACTCGTGAAGCATTAACTGGTATTTCTGTAATTCGTGTTTTTGGTCGTGAAAAATATGAAGAAGAAAGATTCGATAAAGAAAATACAGTTTTAAAAAATGAACAACTTTTTATCAATAGAACTTTATCAGCGCTTATGCCAATGATTATGCTAATTATGAATGGTATTGCATTATTAATAATCTGGGTTGGTGGAAAAAATATAGATGCTGGTAGTATTCAAGTTGGGGATATGATGGCGTTTATAACATATACAATGCAGATAGTAATGTCATTCTTATTCTTTACATTCTTAATGATGCAACTACCTCGTGCTGAAGTTGCAGCTGGTCGTATTAATGAAGTACTGGAAACAGAGGTTACTGTAGTGGATAGTGAGAATATTGATGATAGTAAACTCCAAGATGTAGTAGGCACACTTAAATTTGATAATGTTAGCTTTACATTTGATGGTGCTGATAGTCCAGTATTAAGTAATATTAGTTTTGAAGCAGAAGCAGGAAAAACTACAGCAATTATAGGAAGTACTGGTAGTGGTAAATCTACATTGCTTCATTTGGTTCCTAGATATTTCGATGTTAGTGAAGGTGAAATTTCAATTGATGGAGTTAATATTAGAGATATAAGTTTAAGTAAATTAAGAGACAGTTTAGGATTTGTTCCTCAAAAAGGAGTTTTATTCAGTGGTAATATTAAATCAAATATTAAATTTGCTGATGAAAATATTACTGATGATCAGATGAAAAAAGCTGCTAAGATTGCTCAAGCATTAGATTTTATTAATGAAAAAGAAGATAAATTTAATAGTGATATTTCACAAGGTGGATCTAACGTTTCAGGAGGACAAAAACAACGTCTTTCAATTGCTCGTGCCTTGGCGAAAAATCCTAAGATACTTCTTTTTGACGATAGTTTCTCAGCATTAGATTACAAAACAGACGTGAAATTAAGAAAAACTTTAAGAGAAGAAATGTCTGGAGTGACTACTATTATAGTTGCACAACGTATCGCAACAATTTTAAATGCAGATAAGATTATCGTAATGAATGAAGGTAAAATAGTTGGAATCGGAAAACACCAAGAACTACTAGAAACTTGTCCAACATATTTAGAAATTGCAGAAAGTCAACTTAGTGAAGAAGAATTACAAAAAGGAGGTAAACATCATGGCTAAAGATCAAAAAAATAGAAAAAGCTAATAATTTTTCTGGAACATTAAAAAGAATTATCAAATTGATGTTTACACAGTATAAATTCTCAAGCATATTGATAGTATTCTTTGCATTAGCTAGTACTGTATTTGGTATAGTAGGACCTAAGATTATGGGGAAAGCAACTACTGAACTTTTTGAAGGATTAGTAGCTAAGATTAGTAATGAAGGTAGTATTAACTTTGAGAAAATAGCTGGAATATTACTTACTGTATTAGGTTTATATATACTTTCATCATTATTCATGTTTATTCAAGGA
>CAKMQO010000138.1 GCA_927911695.1 uncultured Gemella sp.
CTACTATAAACATCGGTGATCGAATAATCCTATTTATTTTTTGTTCTATATGTATCATAACCTATTTTTCACAAAAATATAGTTACGAAAGAAATAAAATTAAAAATGAACGTTTAAAACACAATGAACATATTTAATCTACTTCTTGCTGAGAATGAAAGAAATAGAATTGGTCGCGACTTACATGATAGTATCGGTCATACTTTTGTAATGCTAAAATTAAAAGCGGAACTCGCTGAAAAATATTTAGAAAAAATAATATTGAAGCAGCTAGAAAAGAACTTAAAGAAATCAGTGAAATCAGTAGTGCTTCAATGACAGAAACACGATCTATAATTAATAAATTAAAACATAGAAGTATTAATGAAGAATTAAAAGTTATTTCGGATATTATGACAATGGCTGATATTTCATTAGATATTAATACTAATATGACTACGTCTCCATCTCAACTAGTTGAGTGGACTATTACAATGGTTCTAAAAGAATTAACAAATAATGTTATTAAACATAGTAATGCTAGTAAATGTAATATTGAAATAAATGAATCTAGTAATAACTACACTGTTATTATCTCTGATAATGGTAGAGGTTTTGAAAGTATCGACGGAACTGAACTAGCTTCTATAAGAGAAAGAATTAAACTAGTTAATGGGGTAATAGATATAACATCAAAAAAATCACCTACAACTATCAAAGTAACAATTAGGAAATAAAAACAGGAGGATAATATGAATTTACTTATCGCTGAAGATCAAAGTATGTTACGAGATGCTATGGCAACATTATTATCAATGCAAGATAGTGTTGAAAGTGTACTTCAAGCTAAAAATGGAAAAGAAGCTATAGATTTAATTTCTACTAATGATATCGATGTAGCTATACTTGATGTAGAAATGCCTGAAGCAACAGGATTAGACGTATTAGAATATATTCGTAGTAATAACATAGATTGTAAAGTTGTTATAGTGACAACATTTAAACGAATGGGGTATTTCGAACGCGCTATAAAAAATAACGTAGATGCCTACGTCTTAAAAGATCGTTCAATCGATGAACTTATGAAAACTATTAGCAACGTCTTAGCAGGACACAAAGAATACTCACCTGAACTAATGGAAAATATTTTCAACAGTCATAACCCATTAACAAATCAAGAAAAAATTATTCTTATAAAAATTAAAGAAGGATTATCAAATAAAGAAATTGCTAATGAACTATTTTTATCCGAAGGAACTATCAGAAACTACATTTCTAATATCCTTACAAAATTAAACTGTAAAAACAGAACGGAAGCTGTAAAAAAATCTACTGAGGAAGGCTGGCTTTAGATGACAAGAAAACTTGCTATAAGATTATCATTACTTTCATCAATATTATATATAGCTCTAACAGTAATTTACTTTGCTTATACAATATCAAAAATTAATCATTCTGACAGCCCTAGTGCTGGCGCTGGTTTAGGTTTGCTACTTGCATTCCTAATACCACACTATTTTATGCTCTTAATAGCAGTTATTTTTAATATTGTTATCTCATTAATAAAATTCACAAAAAATTATTTAATTATTATAAATATAATATTATATATCATAGCTGGCGCACTAGGGATTTATATTGGATTTTTCTTTATTATTTCTATTATTTTCCAAATAATATTCTTGATAATTGCATACAATAAATAAAATAGGAACAACTTTAAATCAAAATTTTTACAAAGTGATTTTTAGTTGTTCCTTTTATTTTATTTAACTAAAGAAAAGCTTATGTCGATTAATTCTTTAATAGTTTCCAATTTGATATTTTTATCTAAAACTATACTAATCCAATGCTTTTTATTCATATGATATGCTGGAAAAATATTTTTATTATCAATAATTTCTAAAATTTTATCCGTAGGATGTTTTACATTTAAAATTTTCACCTTAGTTGTAATATCGGTATTTTTATTCAATTTATTATAATCTACATCCAGAAATAATGCATACCATTTATTTTTTTCATTTACAAACGCCAATATGTCTGGATGTTTTTTAAAAGGATTAACATGATTTCCACCATATTTATTACAATAATAGATAGCTTCTGAACTTATTTTTCCCGATTCATCAGCTAACCCTAATATAGAACTTAGTAGAGTCTCTACATGTTCTCTAACATTTTGAACCGTTTCACCTACAGCACTATCTACGCTAAACAATGAATAAATCTCATCAAATTCTAAATCATAAACTTCTACCAAAAGTTGACTATCAACAAATACTAATTCTATTAAAAAGCTACCATCTAAAATTTCTTCTCGATATATTAGTTTTTCCGCTTTTTCCTTAAATCCAAAATCTTTTAGCTGTTCCTTAGAAAAGTTATATTTTTCTACATCTATAATCTTCATATTTATTATTCGAATCTAGCTCTATCGTGACTTTGATTCCACTTATCTACCTCTGGTCCTTTTGGTACAATAGTTTTACCTGCTGATACATAATATCCGACCTTTATTGCTTCAAAATCTGTTGTAGAACCGAATCCTGGTGTTTGATATAAATCTTTTAAGTAGTTGAAAATGTTAGGATATTCCTCAATTCTCTTTTTATTCGCAGAATATAATCCATAATAAACGACATCGAAACGAATCATAGTAGTATAGAGACGAATATCTGTTTCAGTTATTGAATTTCCATGGAAGTATCTTTGTTTTGATAAACGATCCTCTACAACATCCATCATGTCGAAGAATCTATCGAATGCCTCATCGTATTTTTCTTGATTTTCAGCAAATCCCATTCCATATACACCATCATTAATAGCTACAGCTAGTTTTTCATTCCACTCGTCGATTTGATCAGCAAGAGGTTCAGGGTATAAAACTACTCCATCTTTCTTATGTAATTTTTTAAATACTGTCGCAAATTCATGAAGTAACTCGGCTGATTCTTTTCTAACTACTTTCCCTGTAGTAACATCAACAAGCACAGGTACTGAATATGGTCCTTCATAATCTGAATCACTATTTAGTACACATTCTTTAATTTTTGATTGTTTTAAAACTGGGTCTAGACCATCTTTATCTAAGCTAAATTGCCATCCTTCTTCTCCACGGCGATAATCCAATGTTCCTAAACTAATCGCATCATCTAATCCTAGTATCTCTCTTGCTATAACCGCTCTATGTGCATACGGGCATAAAGGAGACCAGAATAATCTGTATCTTCCTTCCTCTATAGGTTGTTCCTCTGTTCCAAATGGTTTACTAAAAAATTTTTTCATATGATTTTCTCCTTTTTAATTTTCTATAAATTTTTTTGCTTCTTCATAAATATACATAACATTCAAAGTGTGTTCTTTTTGATCATTCATGAAATCAAAATCTTTATTATTAATGACTTCAACGAATTTTTTAAATTCAGCAAACATTCTGTGTGAATGGATATTATTATTTTCATTTATAAAGTTATCTTTTGTCTGAATACTGTAATTAGAAACTTCATTTGTAGGACCAATAACTTTAATAATACCTTGATCACCTTGAATATTAACATAACTATTATTAAAAGTATCTTTCGCTGCTATACATACTACTTTAAAACTAGCATATTCTAATAGAAGAATACCCGAAGTATCAACATCATTAACAATATTAGGTGAATAATG
>CAKMQO010000139.1 GCA_927911695.1 uncultured Gemella sp.
ATAACGAAGACGATAAGCTTCTGATCTTTCACCGCAAAGATAGCGATAATTGATAAGATAAAAATAGAAACATAAGTAATAGCATCCATCACATTGATAGAATTAAGTTGGTGACGAAGTAATGCCATCGTCGATTTTCTATATTTTGCACTACGAGTATCAACATCACTTGCTACGTTATCTTCTTTACCGTAAATTTTTGCCGTTGTGAAACCTGATAATCTATCGTAGAATACTTCAGATAAACTTAAGAAATCGCTGAAATTCTTTTTATTAGCCTTTTTCGACTTCTTAATAATAATCATAATAGACATAGGAATAAGCGGATATAATAACAACATCGCTATAAATAGCAGAATATGAATCTTCCCATAAATCACAAACGAGCTAAGTACGATAAACAATGTCGCAAACATCTGTGGTACAAACTTATTGAAATAAAATTCAATATTTACAATCGATGAAGAATTCATCACAAGAAGACTACCTGTATTTACTGCTTCTGTGTAATTTAGTGAAAGTTTTTCTACTTTATTGTAAATTTCTTTCCTTAATGTATTTCTAACCTGTTTAGAAATTTTGTGACTGAAGTAATTATCCCCTGTTGTAGCTGCGTAATAAACTACTAAACCTACTACCGTCTTTAGGATAAACCCTAACATAGCACCGCTTCTACTCTCTTCACCTAGTGAATAAAATAGAAAGTCTACGAAGTTGTAGATGAAAAATAGCGAGCACCAAAAGGCAACAAGTTTAAGAATCGCTACGAGATATACTTCTTTTTTGATATTAAAGAGAGCCATCGCTCTACCATCTATCTTCATAATATCTCCTTATTTAATTTCAAATTTAGATTTATTTTACACAAAAAGAGTAAAATTAGCTATGGGACTTTAGTTGTTTTTTATAAAAATCCAATATTCACTCTTTTTATGAAAAAGGTTCTAGTCACCTATATTGATATTAATTATCAATTATACCTTTTTTATTATACTATATAGATAAATTAAAAGATAGCTTTATTTTTTATTGTTACGAAAATGTTCAAAAAATATTAGTAGAACGTTTCGGGAATTTAGAGTTTTAGGGGCATTCCTTGTTATTTATATTTTTACATCGTTGTTCTCTCAAGGAGGACAAATACTCCGAAGTTTCTTTTTGGATTGTTTACCTCGAACGGACATTTCCTTGTAGCTTTCTGCGTTGAGTGTTCACCAGAAAAAGACAACAACTCAGTTTTTCATTCTACTAAATTGCTGTCTTTATATTTACATACTAATTTCTTCTTTTAATGCTTCTTGCATTAATTTTCCCACATTTTATTTCTTTCTTTTTCTATAATTCTATGATATAATATCTTCAAAGGAAGGGCGAACGGTTGGGACATCGTCCACCCTTTTGGGAAATATTAAAGATTACTTACGCTTTGGGTTGCCGCCCTTAGCGTTTTTCTTTTGCTCCTGAAAATATTTTAAAATATCAATTATACCTTTAAAAATATTAACAATAGTTAAAAGATAAGTTAACTCTTCCATACTTCCACCCCCTTCACTTCCTATAATTAGGTAGTGTTCCTTTATCGGGTGTAAGCTTTTCAAACTTACATATTCATTTTAACACAATACTATACAAACACCAATAAAACACTTTATTTTATATAAATATTTCTAAACTAAATAAAAATATCTGATCATCCCCTTTTCATTCTTACATCTCCCATTTTGTAAGAACATAAGTCCATACCCGGACAATAAAAAAGAAGGTTCAAGATTGTTTTAAATCTTACCTTCTTTTTCATCTAGCTACCTAATGTTATAACTTTATCTGCTAAGTTTTCGATTTTTTCGCTATTTCTGTGAGTTATCATAATAACTGTAGAATCTTTGTCTTTTAATATTATCTCCTCAATGTCATCTGCCAACTTGCTGTCTAGATTCGCCGTACCTTCATCGATTATGAATACATCTTTTTTTATGATATAAACTTCTCGCTAACCCTAATCTTTGTAGCTGTCCACCTGATAAAGCTAAGTTTTTTATTGTCTAGTATTGTATTTTCTTTTTCTTCTAAATTATCAATAACATCAACTAACTTACAATTTTCCAGAACTTCTCTAAACAACTTGTCGTTATATTCTTTGTTTAAAATAATATTATCTTTGATCGATAAATTTAACAATTGCACTTTTTGATTCATCGTAGAAATCGCTGATTTAATATCGAATTGTTTTAATTCTCTATTATCCCATTCTACGCTACCTTCATAGTTTTTCAAATCACCATTTAAAATATTGATTAATGTTGATTTTCCACTACCACTTTTACCTTTTATTAAATATTTCTTGTTTTTCTCGAAAGTTAAATTAGGAAATTCTACCGTTTTATCTGGATAATTATATTTAACATTAGAAACTACAATCGCCTTATCTAATTTTTCTACTCTAGGTAAACTTTGCTCTTCTTTAATTTCTGGATACTTACTCAACAATTCATTTGCTGAAGCAAAATTCGGATATAGCTCGATTACTTTTGTTAAACCTCCAAAGAATTCTCCTGTATAACCTGATATCGCAAATATCATCGCAAATTCAATATATCCTTTATATGCAAAATATCCCGCTATAAAAATCAATGCAATTTGATTGCCCGCATTTAACGTTACGTTTAGCCCTTGCAAAGTCATAATAGATTTTTTTCTATTAACTTTCGCATTTTTTATATTTTTTGAACCAACATTTACAATTCTATCTAATAAATTCAACGCAGAAAAATTATTTAGCATTTCTGAACTAGCCAGTGCATTTTCTAAATCCTTGTTAAAATCTTCTGTGGCTTTTGAAATGTCTTTTGTCGTTGTTTTTATCGCTTTGTTGAAATACTTAGGTAGAACCATCATTAATAAAGACAATGCAAGTGAAATAATAAATAACGTAATATTCACCTTAAGTAACGCAACTGTTGAGATAACAACTAAAGATATACTGTAAATCGCAAATAAACAATTAGCAGCATATTGTTCAAACTGCTGGATATCAGTAGTATTTAAAGCTATACATTCTGCACCATTATTATGTTTCTCATTATATACTAACTTTTTCTTAAAATCCGCAATTGCTGTTTTTCTAAGACTTGTAGAAAAATTTTGAATCAATTTTTCAACGTATATCGCTCTGAAATAACCCAATGTATTTAAAGCAACATATATCAACATAACCGCAATAGTCGCCGAAACCATGAACCTTAAGTTTTTATCTACCGTCGCCTGGATAATTAAGCTAAATCCGTAAGACGTCGCAACCTGTGCTGCTGCGCATAACACCGTAATAATAAATACTAATATACTATATTTTTGTTTAAATATTAACTTAAACACACTCTTCACCCCTAACACTACATTCTAAAATCTGTTTACATTCTGACTTTAAAAGTATATTTATTATGTAAATTTTATCAGAGATAACAAAGATAATCAATACAATTTGTGAAAATTGTCACATTTTATTTTCTAATTTTCAGATTTTTATTGAATAACTTTATTTAACTCTAAAATTAGCTTCTAAAACATACTTTGGAGTGATCCAGAAGACCTTAATTTTAACAAAGTGTATATAAGAACTCGATAGACGCAGTGTTTATTGATATCTAAAT
>CAKMQO010000140.1 GCA_927911695.1 uncultured Gemella sp.
TAATGTTAGAACATCTTTATTTAGGTGCCCCATTACCAATTACGTGTAATACTTGATCATCAGTTAATTCATCGATATCATAGTCATTACCAACTTTAACTTGGTTCACAATTTTGAATAATTGTAATTTTAGGCTATCACTTCCATCAAGACTTTCATTCATATCGAATTCAACTACGTTAGCTGTAGTTCCTAATTCTTCATAAATTCCATCAATGATTTCTCGTGTTAACTTAGTACCTTTTTTCTACTAAGATTTCTCCTGTTTCTGTATCAACGATTGGTTCTACTAGAATTTGGTTTTCTAGACGTTCACCAACGTGAAGTTTGTTATTTAATTTATAACGTCCTACTTTAGCAAGGTCATATCTTCTTGGATCGAAGAATCTACCATGTAAAGTTGCTTTTGCAGTTTCTACGTTAGCTGGCTCTCCAGGACGTAATTTATCATAAATTACTTTTAACGCAGTTCCTGTATCTAGGTTTTCATCTTTTTCTAATGTGTTTAATAGCTCTGTATCTTCACCGAATAATTTAATAATAGATTCGTCAGATTCAAAACCTAACGCTCTAATAAGCGTTGTTAAAGGAATTTTTCTAGTTCTGTCAATACGAGCATAAACTAATCCTTTAATATCTTTTTCAAATTCCAACCAAGCTCCTCTGTTAGGAATAACAGTTGTTTTATAGGCATTTGGAATATTTTTAACTTTAAGTTTGTCATCTTCTGTAAAATATACAGAAGGCGAACGTACTAATTGAGATACAATTACACGTTCTGCACCATTGATGATAAACGTTCCAGTTTCAGTCATCAACGGTAATTCACCCATAAATACTTCTTGTTCTTTAATTTCGTCACGTTCTTTATTAATTAAACGTACGCGCACTCTTAAAGGTGCTGAATATGTAGCGTCACGTTCTTTAGACTCATCAACATCATATTTAGGAGTTCCTAATTTATAGTCGATAAATTCTAAACTTAATTTATCATTATTACCTTCTATTGGTGATACATCTTTAAAAACATCTTTTAGACCAGTTTCTAAAAATTTATCATAAGATAAGGTTTGAATTTCAATTAAGTCCGGTAAATCAATTACCTCTGATATTCTAGCATAGCTACGTCTTTGTCTGTGCTTACCAAATTTAACTTTTTGCAACTGTGTCACCTCTCAGCTTTTCTCTTAAAAACTAAAAAGAAAATATATACATTTTCTCTTACTTACTTATATAATTTTGGCAATTCTATCTAAAAGAAAATAGAATTACTTGCAATATATCATTTTATCATAGTCATAGCAAGTTGTCAATTATTTTACGGCTTTCAGGATATAGTAACCCTTATTTTTCGTTACTACTTCTACCATTGAAAATGTATCTTCTAATAATTTTTTACAACTAGCCATTCCTTGTTTTTTTTGTATAACCACCCAAAGCTCACCTTGAGCATTTAGATGTTCATAACTATCTGTCATTATTTTATGTACAATTTTTTTCCCTGCTCTTATAGGCGGGTTTGTTAAAACTATATCAAATGTTCCTTCAACATTGTCAAAGGAACTACTTTCTAGTACTTCTACTTCATTTTCTATTTTGTTTAGTTCAATATTTTTTTTAGATAATTCTAATACTCTATTGTTTACATCTACCATAGTAAACTTATATGTCGGGTATTTTTTTGCTAGAAATATAGATATTACTCCATAGCCACATCCAATATCCGCTACCTTAGCATTTTCTTTATCTGTAGTGAAACTTTCTAACATTGTTTTAGTTCCAAAATCTACACTCTCTTTAGAAAATACTCCATTATCTGTATAAAATTTCAAATTCTCATTCGCTATTGTTGAGTTGATAATTTTTTCACGACTTTCTGTCGTCGGATTATTTGTATAATAATGTTCCATAATAAAGACACCTCTTAAAATGAAAGAAAATAGTATATCCCATAGCTAGGCACTTGAGATATACTATTTTTGTTATTATCATCGTATCAAATATTCTCAAATAGAATATTATTGTTTATTTACATCTATCTTTTTATCTACTTAGAATAGAAATTATTTAACTTCTACAGTTGCTCCAACTTCTTCTAATTTAGCTTTGATTTCTTCAGCTTCTTCTTTAGAAACTCCTTCTTTAAGTGTTGCTGGCGCACCATCAACTTTTTCTTTAGCTTCTTTTAATCCGTCTCCAGTGATTTCACGAACAACTTTGATTACTTTAATTTTTGAGTCTCCAGCGTTAGCTAAAACTACGTCAAATTCAGTTTTTTCTTCAGCAGCTCCAGCAGCAGCTCCACCAACTACAGCTACAGGTGCAGCAGCAGTTACTCCGAATTCTTCTTCAATTGCTTTTACTAAGTCGTTTAATTCTAAAACTGACATTTCTTTGATAGCGTCTAAAATTTGTTCTTTAGTCATTATAAATTTCCTCCGATTTTTAAATTATATATTTTTAATATTGTTGTTTATTAAGCTTCTTGTTCAGCTTTTTGGTCTGCAACAGCTTTAACAGCTAAAGCAGTATTGCGCATTGGCGCTGTTAATACAGATAGTAACATTGAAAGTAATCCTTCGCGACTTGGTAATGTAGCGATAGCTTTAATTTCAGCTTGATCTGCAACTTTTCCTTCTATAACACCAGCTTTTAGTTCTAAGTTTTCGTGTTCTTTAGCGAAATCGTTTAAAACTCTAGCAGGAGCTACAGCATCGTCTGTTGAAAAAGCAAAAGCATTTGGTCCAGTTAGAACTTCGTCTAATCCTTCAATTCCTGCTTGCTCCATCGCACGACGAACTAATGAGTTTTTATAAACTTTAAAAGTTAAACCTTCGTTACGCATATTGTTACGTAATTCTGTTACTTCCGCAACGTTTAATCCACGGTAGTCAGCAATAACAACTGAAGAACTTGCTTTAATTTCTTCTGCGATTTGATTTACTAACTCTTGTTTTCTCTCAATAGCTTTTGACATTGAACTTCCTCCTAAGTAGATTTATCAATTTCAGTACCATTAAAAAAACCTTCTTGCATGCGAGAACATACAAAAAGGCACATAAGTTTCTTTTCGAATTTTGTCCTCGGTAGGTTAATTAAGGATTTCTCCCCCTACTGTCTACGGTACATTTTCAACTGACTTAATTATTCTAATATATATAATTTCATTTGTCAATAGTTTTTTTAAAAAAATTTTAAAAGAATTCTAGATTTAGCCATTTCTTCTATAAATTACTTATTTAATCTACTTTTACAATATGCATCTATGGCTTTAGAAGTATATTCAGCTACTCCTTCTCCAAATTTATCTATATTATTTTTAAATTCTGGATTTTGAGAATATCCTTTTCCTATATACGAGAATACTTCTACACTGCAATCAAAAGCATATTTATTCATATGGTTATATAATTCTTCGACTTTCGATTGAACTTCTTTTTCTTCTATATTAATATTATTTTTTCTATATTCAGCCATTGAACGAAAAACACTATTAAATTTCTCGGCAACTATATCTTCCTTACCACTCTGTCTTTTTTTAGATTCTTCTATTGTTCCTTTTCCATATTTTCCTATAGCTTGATCTTCATACTTATTTAAGTCCTCTTTTTTAAATCCATTAAATCTTTCTTCTATAGTCATTTTTTGTTCTCCTTTATATGTTTTTATTGTTTTTTCTATATTATGAAGAATTATATCAAACTTCTCTTTTTCTTTTAAAATTAATTCACGTTGCTGTTCAAGTATTTTTAAACTATCAATATCTCCATCAAGTAATTCTTTTATATCATTTAACTTAAACTTTAGAAATCTATAAAATAGAATCTTTTGAAGTTTATCTAAATTCTCATCTGAATAATCTCTATACCCATTATTTAATTTTTTTGGAATCAATAATCCTATTTCATCATAATATTGCAATGTTCTTGCACTTACTCCTGTAAGTTTTACGACTTCATTTATTCTCATCTTCGCTCCTAAATTCTTGATATATTTCACCAGTGATATACCTATTATATACTATCACGTAACGTATGAGTCAATACTAAAACAAAAAAATCGCTAAGTACATTTCTTAACGATTTTTTATGAATATTATTCAAATACTTTTTTAAGATCAATAGCTTTATTTAGGGCTTCTGTAATAACAATACCGATTACCATTACAACAACTTGTGATAATAAAAGCGATCCATAAATTGTTGTGAACGCTTCAAATTGGAATGGTACTCTTGCAGAGTTTTCACCGCTAAAAATAGCAATTTCATATGCAATAATTGGCATACAAACCACTAAGTAAATAACGATGTTAAGGATGTGTCTAGCAATTCTATTTTTCACAAATTTGAATACAAAAACACTGATAGCCAACGCTAAACCTGTTCCTAATGTTCCAAAGAACACATCTACTATACCTAGTGGGCTAAAAATATTTGCTATTGCTACACCTAAAGTTATAGGGAACCAATATTTTTTACTAAATACCACTAATTGAGATAGTGATTCACTAATACGTAATTGAATAGCACCGTATGAAAATGGTGCGATAGCAACTGTTAAAACAACATAGATAGCTGCTATTAATGCTTGAATAGTTAATACTTTAACTGTATTATTTCTCATTATATATCTCCTTGTCTTGTTTAAGAGAAATTAAAGAAGTACTGATTAAGAGAAATCAGTACTTCAAGTTTTTTTTTATAGATGGATCTCTCAAACATCTTTATTATAATAAAGTCAGAAGACAAATAACCTTACCTATGTAAAATTAAATATCAACGTCATTTATACTAACACATATTATATCCATTAGTCAATAAAAATATAAAAAAAATTATAAAAAAATAATGTAATGCTAAAATTTTTATAAAAAATATCTTGTCGATTTTACAT
>CAKMQO010000141.1 GCA_927911695.1 uncultured Gemella sp.
GAATAGTAGTAATGACGGAGTATTTATTAAATAATCCGAATAAAATTAATTCCATTAACATATTTCGTTTCAAAATTTAATCAAGCTAAATCTTCAATAAGTGAAGATATACACATAATAAAAAATGGTTTTAAAGAAGAAAATATTGGAGAAGTTAAAACTTTAGCAGGAGTAAGTGGGGGTGTTTTATTTACACCGACACTAGTAGAAGAAGATGCTAGAGAAATTCTTGATGGTTTTCTTGATAAAATTAATGATGGGAATCGTTTATTAGCTGGTGGATATATTTTTATGTCTGATATAATAGGAAATCCTAGTTTAATGAACAAGCTAGGACGAGTGGTTGCTACGGTTTATAAAAATAAAGAAGTAGATGCTGTAGTTACAGTAGCAACGAAAGGTATTCCTGTTGCTTACGCTATAGCTTCAATACTGAATAAACCTGTAATTATTATTAGAAGAGATAATAAAGTTACTGAAGGAACTACTGTTGCAATTAACTATGTTTCAGGTTCGACTAAGAAAATAGAAACGATGATTCTATCTAAGCGAAGTTTAAATACAGGATCAAAAGTACTATTAGTGGATGATTTCATGCGTGGTGGGGGAGTCCTAACAGGTATGGAGAGTCTAATGAGTGAATTTGATGTTGATGTTGTTGGGAAAGTAATAATCACGCAATGTTTCGATTCGCCAAGAGAACATGAAGATGATTATTTATACTTATCAAAAATTGAAAATATCGATGAATTTAATGGAACATTTGATGTTAAACTGGGGAATGTTATAGAAAAATTACGCCAAGTAGAAAAAGAGGATATTGAAAATGAGTAATAATAGATATGCAGTTATATTAGCAGCTGGAAAAGGAACTAGAATGCAGTCGAAGTTATATAAGGTACTACACAAAGTTTGTGACAGAACTATGGTTGAATTAGTTTTAGATAGCCTTAGTGATTTAGAAATGCAAGAAGTAATCACAGTAGTTGGTCATGGAGCAGAGAGAGTTAAAGAAGTCTTGGGGGATAGAACTAAGTTTGTTTTACAAGCAGAACAATTAGGAACAGCCCATGCTGTTAAAGTTGCTAAAGATGAACTTAAAGATAAAGAAGGTACGACTATAGTAATGTATGGAGATACTCCACTAATTCGTCCTGAAACCATTAATAGTATGCTTGATCACCATGAGAATACAAATGCTAAAGCAACTGTATTAACAGCAATAGCCGACAATCCATTTGCATATGGTCGTATAATTCGTGATGTTAACGGGAAATTAGTGAAGATTGTTGAAGAAAAAGATGCAACAGAACAAGAGAAAAAAATCAAAGAAATTAACTCTGGAATCTATTGTTTCGATAATAAACTGTTATTTGAAATGTTAGAAAAAGTTAAAAATGATAACAATCAAGGAGAATATTATTTACCAGATGTACTTGCTTTAATTCGTGAACAAAAAGAAATAATTGAGACATATCTATGTGATGATTTTGATGAAACTTTTGGAGTGAATGATAGAGTAGCATTAGCTTATGCAGAAAATGTTATGAGAAATAGAATCAATACTAAACATATGCTTGCTGGAGTTACATTAGTAGATCCTACTAATACCTACATTGCACCAAATGCAATTATTGGTCGTGATACAACAATTTATCCAAATGTTACTATTAAATCTAATACGGTAATTGGAGAAGATTGTCAAATTAAACCAAACTCATATTTAGAAAATGCGAAAATAGGAAATGGAGTAAAAGTATTATCTTCAACTATTAGTGATTCGAAAATCGGAGATTTTACTAGTGTAGGACCATATTCGCATATAAGAAATAATTGTGACTTAGGTGAGCATGTTAGAATTGGAAACTTTGTAGAATTAAAAAATACTACATATGGAGATGAATCTAAGACTGCACATCTGAGTTATCTTGGAGATACAGAAGTAGGTAAAAACACAAATATTGGCTGTGGGACAATCACAGTTAACTACGATGGTAAGAATAAGTACAAAACAAAAAATTGGAAGTGATGCATTTATAGGATGTAATTCTAATTTAATAGCTCCATTAGAAATCGGAGATGGTGCAGTTGTTGCAGCTGGAACGACAGTTACAGAAAATGCACCAGATGATACATTAGTAATAGCTCGAGTAAAACAAGAAAATAAAATGGGTTATGCTAAAAAAATGCCAGCAGGTAGAAAATCGTAAAATATTATAGTTGAATATTCATTTAATTGTTATAGTAAAAAAAACTAGAACAAACTGTATTAGTTAAATCATAAAGAAAACTTCAATATGTTTTAACAATAAGAATATGAGTGAATATTTTTAATGAAATTGATGAAAGATAAGTTAATTAACTTATCTTTCATATTTTTTTTATCTTGAAATACTTCTATAAAAAGTATATAATTACATATGAGTATAATGTGTTATAAATGCATGTTTGTATTATAATAAAAACACAAGGAGGAAAAATCATGAAATCAAAACACCAGAAAATATTAGAATATATTAAGAGTCTTCCTATTGGAAGTAAAATATCAGTTCGTCAAGTAGCTAAAGAACTAAAAGTTAGTGAAGGGACAGCTTATCGAGCGATAAAAGAATCGGAAAATCGTGGTTTTGTTTCTTCTATTGAACGTGTAGGTACGGTAAGGATTCAGAAGAAAGAACGAGATAATGTAGAAAAATTATCTTATTCTGAGATTGTAAACATTGTAAGTGGACAATTAATTGCTGGACGTGGAGGAGTACATGAAATAGTACAAGATTTTGCAATTGGTGCTATGGACTCTGAGCAAGTTGGTCAACATATTAGAAAAGGTACATTATTAATAATTGGAAATCGTCCGAAGATTATAGAAATGTCACTTGAAAAAGGCTGTGCTATTTTAGTAACAGGAGGATATGTCCCAAATGATTCAATTAAAGCATTGGCAGACAGTAAGAATCTACCATTAATAATTACTCCTCATGATACTTTCTCTGTTACTCACTTAATTAATAGGGTAACTAACGACCAAATAATTAAACGAGATATAATAACTGTTGAAAGTATTTATATAAAAGTTGAAAAACTATATACTATTAATTTAAATGATACTGTTCAAGATTGGTATAATCTTCAATTAAAAGCTGGACATACTAGATATCCAGTTGTAAATGAATATGGTAAATTAGTTGGTATAGTTACAGCACGCGATGTATTCTTACAAGAAAAAGATGCATTAATTAAAGAAGTTATGGAGCGAAAAGTTGAAACTACAACTTTAGAGACTCCTATATCTTCAGTAGCTAATTCTATGTTATCCGAAGGGTATGAACTTATTCCTGTAATTGATTCTAAGAATACGTTACTAGGGGTTGTAACTAGAAAAATTGTTATAAACTCTTTATTAACTAATAATAGATTCCAAGATGGGAATAATAATGATACATTTGATGAAATAATGCGTAAAGGTATAGTTCCAAGAGCGGATGGACTTCAGGTTAAAGTTATTCCTCAAATGTTAGATCAGTTTGGTACATTTTCAAGTTCGGCTTTATTAAGTATTATAGATGAATCTATTCATATCACAAGCTATAACTATAATAGAAGTGAAGTTCTAATGCAGAACACAACACTTTACTTCTTAAAATCAGTGCCATTAGATAAAACTATAACTACGAAGGTAAATATCTTGGATATTGGTAGAAAAACTGCCAAATTTGATGTAGAAGTTTATGATAAAACAGAATTAGTTGCCAAAGCTATGGTAACATGTCAAGTATTTCAAAGAAATTAAAGAAAGAAGAAATTAAATGGATATATACGGAAATTTATATGAGGAAATTTTCCAAAAAATAAAAGAAAATGATAAGATAATTATTCATAGACATGAAAGACCTGATCCAGATGCTTATGGTTCACAAGGGGCAATGTATCAACTTATTAAAGAAAATTTTCCAGAAAAAACAGTTATAACAGTAGGTAAAGATTCACCATCGCTAGAATTTCTGTTTAAAAATTCAGAAGTAACTGAAGAAGATTACAAAGATGCTTTGGTGATAGTAACTGATACAGCAAACTTCCCTAGAATAGACGGGAAACTATTTACTAAAAAACAACTTTCTTATAAAAATAGATCATCACCCGCCTTTAGATAATTATGGAGGAATTAATTTAGTTAATACTGATGTTTCATCTTGTAGTGAATTAATATATAATTTTTATGAGTATTTAAATAAAGATTATGGTATTAAATTAAATGATGAGGCTGCTAAATTATTATATCTTGGTATAGTTGGAGATACTGGAAGATTTTTATTCCCTAATACTTCTAACGACACACTAAGAGTTGCTTCAGAATTAATAAAATATGATTTTAATATGAGTGTGCTATTAGATAAGATGGAGATAATTAGTGAAAACATTATGCGTTTTAGAGCATTTATTTTTGAAAACTATGATGTCTATCAAGATGGTGTTGCATATCTGAAAATTACCAAAGAGGATATGGATAAATATGGAGTAGATCCTGGTGAAGTTTCTACAGGGGTCAACTTACTTAGAAGTCTAAAAGATTTATATGCATGGTGTTTTGCTATTGATGAAGGTAACAAGGTTCGTGTGCGTATACGTTCTAAAGGTCCTGTAATCAATACTCTTGCGGAAAAATATGCAGGTGGGGGTCATCCTTTAGCGAGTGGAGCAACGGTGAAAAACTGGGAAGAATTAGATGATTTACTAGATGATATGGCTCGAGTAGTGTCAGAGTATCTTAGAGAAAATAATATCAAAATAGAAAATTAGATAATTATTTTCAGAATATTTTATAGAATGTTTTCAAAAATCACACTTGACACCCAAAAAATATAATGGTATACTTATTAGAAATTAATAGTAACCAATACTCGTATAAGTAATAGATGGAATATTTTAAGAGAGTACCGTTAGCTGAGAAGGTATATTATAAAATCTATGAAAATTGGTTCGAGTGGTTAATAAGGTAAACATTAAAATGTAAACTTTGTTCGGCGATCCACGTTAT
>CAKMQO010000142.1 GCA_927911695.1 uncultured Gemella sp.
TCCATCTTCTTTAGCAGTAGCTAAAACACATGAAGTCGGACACGCGAAAAATTCTAAAGCATTAAAAATTGGCGAGAAAATATATATAAAAAATGAGATTGACCCCAAAGGTTGTAAATTTTAAAAAAGTGTATATGATAAACTCATAGACGCAGTGGTTTATTGATATCTAAATCGCTTTATAAAAGCTTTTTAGATATCTAATAAACTGTGCGGAGGTGACTCGACAAAATCGATTTCTACGAAATCACGATTTTTGAGTCACTCCCTTTTTATAGTTTATACCATTTAGAAATTGCTTGAGTTCCACTTTGTGTTACGAACTTCTTCTTCTAATTTCGTTGTAAATTTTATATGCTGTCTCAAGACCAGGTAGTTTAATGTCCATTTTTTTACATTCTTCTAAAGCTAGTTTCATATCCTTAATAAAGTGATGAGTAAAGAATCCAGGTTTAAAATCTTCATTCAAGATACGTGGTCCGTATGAAGACATTGAGAAGCTTCCACCTGAACCTGTTGATACTGTCTTGAAGAATGAGTCTAAGTCTAAACCAACTTCTTTGGCGAATTTAAAGCTCTCAGCGACAGAGATCATAGTTGTAGCTATTGCAATCTGATTGGCAAGTTTTGTATATTGCCCTTTACCAGCTTCACCAAAATATGTAATATTTTTACCTAATTTTTCAACTAGTGGAAGAACAATTTCTTCGAATACTTTCTTATCGCCACCAGCCATAATTGATAGAGTAGCATTTTTTGCTCCAATATCTCCACCTGTTACAGGAAGATCAAGTGCATATGCACCAACTTTTAGAAATTCATTACTAATTTTTTCAGCTAGAGTAGGAGAAGAAGTGGTCATATCTACAAATACTTGCCCTTTTTTAGCTGTTGTAATAAGTCCGTTTTCACCTAAATAAACTTCTTCAACATCTTTAGGGTAACCTACTATTGTAAATACTACATCAGCAAATTTAGGTGCGTCTTTTACTTCGTTAAGAAGTGTAGCTCCACGACTTACTAAGTTATCAGTTTTACTTTTTGTTCTGTTGTAGACGAAAAGTTCATGCCCAGCTTCTAATAGGTGACCAGCCATGCTTTCACCCATAACTCCTGTTCCGATCCATGCAATTTTCATAGGGAATGCCTCCGATAAATAGTTTTATGTTCTTTAATTATATCACAAATCGATGAAAACGCTATGCTAAATGATTATAGATAGAAGGAAAGAAATTTAATATCATAGCACTTCAAAATATGGTATAATATTCAAGGTAAGAAGATAACTAGGAGGATATTGTGAATAAAAGTAAATTAAAAGAATTTTTCATGTGTACAAGACCACATAGTTATCCAGCATCAATAGCACCAGTTTTGTTTGGAGCTACTTATGCTTTAGGATATGAGATTAAGTTTTCGATTTTAAAATTTATTTTGTTTTTACTGGCATGTCTGTTGATTCAAGCAGCAACCAACCTTTTTAATGAATACTATGATTATAAGCATGGTTTGGACAAAATTGATTCTGAGGGAATTTCTGGTTCGATAGTAAAGGGGAATCTAAGTCCTCGAGAAGTTATGGTAGGTGCGTTGGTATTATACAAACTAGCTTTTATACTAGGATTAATTCTAACTTTTATGACTAGTCTTTATGTACTATTAGTAGGAGTAGTATGTATGCTTGCTGGCTATTTTTATACAGGTGGAAAGTATCCTATAGCTTATTCTCCTTTTGGAGAAGTTGTTTCTGGATTTTTTATGGGGACAATAATTATTTCTTTGTCGTTTTACTTCCAAACTGGATATGTAAATGCTGATATAATTGTCGTTTCACTGCCGTTATTTATCATGATTGGAGCTATTTTATTAGCGAATAATATCCGTGATTTAGACAATGATAAAGAATCAGGAAGAAGAACATATGCAATATTAGTAGGAAGAAATAATGCGATTAAAACAATGGCAATTAGCTTTATCGTAGTATATTTATTAAATGTTTTATTTATAGTTACTAAATATGCTTCGTGGTGGAATCTACTGGTGTTTGTTACTATTCCTTTAGCGATAAAAATAATTAAAGGTTTTAGTGAGAATAATCACAAAAAAACAATGGCGCCATTTATGGTATTAACAGCTAAGTTAACGATTTTTGTAGGATTTATAATGTCGTTAGCGAATATACTGAAATATTTAATGAACTAAAAAAAAAATATAAAAAGAGTCAACTTTTTTTGTTGACATCTTAAACTAAAAGATATATAATAAATAATGTGTTTATGAGGTGATATTTAATGAAATGGTTAAGATCTTCGTTATTCAAAAATAATAGTGATACTTTTGTTTTTGAAGAAAATATAAATGTTAAAGTAGAACACTATGATAACTCTCTAAAAGATATTAGAGATGTTGTTGTTAGTGGAAAATTAACTCGAGGTGGACAAGATAAAATCTATGTCGATCTATTAATTAAAGGAAACTTCGAAATGATTTCAGGAAAAACACTTAAAGAAGTGGTGGTTCCATTTGAAATTGAAGAGAGAGAAGAATACGTTGATAAGTCTGTATTTGCAGGCGAAGAGGTATTCGACGTTAATTTAATGGATATGTATATTGACTTAACACCTTTAGTAAATGAGCTTATAATTTTAAATATTCCAATAACTACTTCTGATGAAGAAGAGTTAGAAATGGTTTCTGGTAATGACTGGGAAGTGGTTTCTGAAGAGTCTTTAACTGATGTTAAAGAAAAGAAAGAATCACCATTTGCGGCTCTTAATGGATTATTTAAAGAACAATAAGAATTATTTAAAATAATTGGAGGAAATTAACTATGGCAGTTCCTTTTAGAAGAACATCAAAAACAGCTAAAAGAAAAAGAAGAACTCACAAAAAAACTATCTGCACCATCAATTACTATCGATGCAACAACTGGTAACTACGTAATGGGTCACCGTGTTGATAGAAAAACTGGTATGTACAAAGGTAGACAAGTTCTAGACGTTAAATAATTTAAATATTACCAAACCCTAAGGAGGTGTCCTAGGGTTTTTTTATGTTTAAAATTAAGGTAGAAAATGAATATATGAGATTTGCATCTGAAGATTTAAATTTATATTAAAAATGAACAGAAAATAAATCTTTAAATTTGTATTAGTAAGTTGTATAATAAATATAAGGATATATAATATTATTTCTTAATTGTTTAGGGATATGAAAAGAGGGGTTTGATATGATAAATTATGGAATTGTCGGAACAGGTTATTTTGGTGCAGACTTAGCGCGTTCATTAGGGAAAATAAAAGATGCGAAGGTAACTGCAGTTTTTGATCCGGAAAATGGAGAGAAAGTTGCTAAGGAACTGGAAGCAGAGAATTGTTCAACTTTAGAACAATTGGTAACAAGAGAAGATGTAGATTGTGTTATCGTCGCAACACCTAGTAATTTACACCGTGAACCTGTAGTGTTAGCGGCTAGAAATGGAAAACATGTGTTTTGTGAAAAACCAATTTCTTTATCGTATGAAGATTGTAAGGTTATGGTTGAGACTTGTAGAGAAAATAACGTGATTTTTATGGCGGGTCATATTATGAATTTTTTTAATGGAGTACGTCACGCAAAAGAATTGATTAAGCAAGGGGAAATTGGGGATGTAATATTTTGTCATGCTGCAAGAACAGGATGGGAGGAAAAACAAGAAACTGTTTCTTGGAAAAAAATTCGATCACAGTCTGGAGGACACTTATACCATCACATTCATGAACTTGATTGTATTCAATTTATTATGGATGGTCTACCAGAGCAAGCAACTATGATAGGTGGAAATGTATGTCATGTTGGTGAAAATTTCGGTGATGAAGATGATTTCTTAATAGTTAATTTGGAATTTTCTAATAAACGATACGCAGTACTTGAATATGGGAATGCTTTTAGATGGGGTGAACACTATGTCCTTATAGAAGGTACAAAAGGAGCTATAAAATTAGATTTATATAATACTAAAGGTACTTTAAGAGTAGTAGGAGAAGGAGAGAGTTATTTCTTAATCCATGAATCAAAAGAAGAAGATGAAGACAGAACGGCTATTTATACAGGTAGAGGAATGGACGGAGGAATAGCTTATGGAAATCCTAATGTACGTTGCCCACTTTGGTTACAAAGCTGTATAGATAAAGAAATGTTGTATTTGCATAACATTTTGAATGGAGAAAAAGTATCAAAAGAATATGAAAAACTATTAAATGGTGTCGCAGCTCTAGAGTCAATTGCGACTGCTGATGCATGTACATTGTCTTTAAAAGAAAATAGAAAAGTAGAGTTGAGAGAAATAGTGAAATAGAAAATAAGAGACTAATAAAAACAATACTCCAAGAGAAATTCTCTTGGAGTATTGTTTTATAATATTAATCTAAGTATCCTAATTTTTTAATTAGTTCTGCAGTTAATACAGCTCCACCAGCTGCTCCACGTAATGTATTGTGAGAAAGTCCTACGAATTTATAATCGAATAGGTTATCTTCACGAAGACGACCTACAGTTATTTGCATACCTTTTTCGTTATCACGATCTAGAACCGGTTGTGGACGATCATTTTCTTCATAGTATTTAATGAATGGGGTTGGTGCTAGTGGTAAATCATGTTTAGCAATTTCAGGAACATGATTTTTAATTTTTTCAACTAAAGTTTCTAGTCCTGGGTTATTTTCTAAGTTGAACGATACACAAGCAAGGTGTCCATCAAGAACTGGTACACGAATACATTGAGCTGATAGTTTCATAGAGTTATCTGGAACGATTTTTCCATCAACCACTTTACCGAAGATTTTAAGTGGTTCTTTTTCACTTTTTTCTTCTTCGCCACCGATATAAGGAATGATGTTCTCTACCATTTCAGGCCATTCGTTGAATGTTTTTCCGCTTCCTGAGATAGCTTGATATGTGCAGATAGATGCTTCTTTAACACCGTACTCTTTAATTGCTTCAAAGATAGGTACATAGCTTTGAATTGAACAGTTAGGTTTTGTAACGATGAATCCTTTTTTAGTTCCAAGGCGTTCTCTTTGTGCAGGAAGAACATCTAGGTGAGCTGAGTTAATCTCTGGAATAATCATTGGTACATCATCTTTATTTCTGTTTGCTGAGTTATTAGAAACAACTACTACTTCACGTTTAGCATAATCTTCTTCAAGTTTGATTAAAGCTTCTTTATCAAGGTTGATGGCACAGAATACCATATCAATTCCTTCAGAAACTTCATCAATTTTGTATAAGTCTTCAACAACTAATTCTTTAGTGTATTCAGGAACAGCGTGGTCTAATTTCCAACGACTTTCCATAAGTTCTCCATATTTTTTACCAGCAGAACGAGGTGATGCTGCTAATTTTACTACATCGAAGTATGGGTGATTTTCTAATAATACTAATAGGCGTTGACCTACCATTCCGGTTGCCCCTAGTACGGCTACTCTTGATTTTTGCATAATAAATTTCTCCTTTATTTATATAAAATTATTTCAAAATGAACTTTCTCTCTGTAATGAAAGAAGAAGTTCGAATATTTTTAACATAATTAATTTAGAACTACTGTTCCTTCTTTATCAACTTTTAATAAGATAGCTTGCCAGTTGTATTTTAATTTAGCAAGTTCAGCTTTTATTTTTTCAATATTGTTAGTATCGCTAACTATATTCATAAGTGTAGAACCACTTCCAGAAATGAAAAATGCTGAACTATCAATCTTTTCACATATTTCTCTAACTTTGTGATATTCATGTATTATTTCTTTTCTGTAAGGTTCATGGATTTTGTCTCCCATAACCTTTTTAAGAAGTTCTAAGTCATAAGTTTCAAATGCCTTGATAACAGATCCAATACGCGACATTGAATAAATCGCATCTTGTAATTTGATTTCTTTTGGCATTACCTTTCTAGCTTCTTCAGTAGAAGTTTCGAAGTTTGGTATTAGTGCTAGGAAGTTAAATCTTTCATCGACTTCGTATCTTACAGTTACCGCTTCTTTACTATCAGTAGTGCAAGATGAGCTTAGACTTCCAAAAATAGCTGGTGAAACATTATCAGGGTGTCCTTCGATTTCGTTAGCTATTGTAAAGATTTCTTGTTTATCAATAGGTGTGTCAGTTAATAAGTATGCACCATAAATTCCAGCAACTACACATGTAGAGCTACTACCTAAACCACGGCTTATCGGTACATCATTATCGATTGATATTTTAACGCCTGAAATTTCTTTGTTTAACTTTTTAAGTGTAGTTAGTAACGTTTGATAAACTAGATTGTTTTCATTTGAAAAACGTTCTTCAAATCCTTCAAATTCAAGTCTACTGTCTAATTTCTCGAATTTGAATGTAGTGTAAAGTGTCAAAGCTACACCAAGGCTATCAAATCCACATCCAACATTCGCAGAAGTGGCAGGTACACGAACACTTACCATTATAAATCACCTAGTTTCTCTAAGATGTATTTCTTCATGTCTTCTTTATTAATTACATCTTTATGTCTAATTTCTTTTTTATCAAGATCTCTTAAGTTCTCAGGGATAATAACTTTTGTTTTTTCATGAAGTTTATTCATAAGAGTAAACTCGTCCTCACCTTGAGTTTCGAATAGAGAAGAGTAGACACTCTCTGTAAATTTATATGGAGATGCTGTTGATAATACGATGCTAGTGTGCTCATCATCTAAGTTTTCAAGAAGAACTTTATAAGCTACTGCAGTGTGAGTATCTAATAGGTAGTTATCTTTTTCATAGATAGCTTTGATAGTTTCTTTAGTTTGTTCATCATCAGCAAAACCAGCTTGGAATTTATCTTTAATCTTAGCTAGAACATCACCAGTAACTTCGAAGCGACCAGTTTCTTTTAAATCTTTCATTAGCTTAGCGATATATTCATTATCACAACCACTTACGTAGTAAAGTAGACGCTCTAAGTTACTAGAAATTAAGATATCCATACTTGGTGATACTGTTTTTAAGAAATCTCTATTCTTATCATATACACCAGTCGTTAAGAAATCATAAAGTACGTTATTGTTGTTGCTTGCGCAGATTAATTTGTTAACAGGTAAACCGATTTGTTCAGCATAGTAACCAGCAAGAATGTTACCGAAGTTACCAGTAGGTACAACAAAGTTTACTTTATCGTTTAATTTAATTTTATTTGTATTTACTAAGTCTAGGTATGAAACAACGTAGTAAACTACTTGAGGAATAAGACGTCCGATGTTGATTGAGTTTGCACTTGATAATTTAATGTTTTTAGAAAGTAATTCTTTTTTGAATTCTTCATCAACAAATAGTTCTTTAATTCCGCTCTGAGCATCGTCAAAGTTTCCGTGAATTGCACAAACTTTTGTATTCTTACCTTCTTGAGTTTGCATTTGTGTTTTTTGTACTGTACTTACTCCATCGTTAGGGTAGAAGACCATGATTTTAGTTCTGTCTACATCCTTGAAACCTTCTAAAGCAGCTTTACCTGTGTCGCCACTAGTTGCAGTTAAGATGAGAATGTCATTTTTATCTTCTACTTTAGTAAGTGCAGTTTTTGTTAGTTGTGGAAGAAGTGATAGACCAACATCTTTAAATGCACTAGTAGGTCCATTGAATAATTCAAGGATATGTCCATCTTTTAAGTCCACTAGAGGAGTTATGTTTTCATGAGAGAATTTTCCTCTATATGCTTCTTCAACACAGTTTTTAATTTCTTCATCACTAAAATCGACAAAAAGTCTTAGGACAGCCTCAGCCACTTCGTAATAACTTTTTCCGATTAGTTTTTCTAAGTCTAATTTATTCTTTCCTAAATCTCTTAAAACGAAAAGTCCACCTTCTTCGCTTAAAACCTTGAAGAATAGCTTCGCTTGGATTTAATTTTCTATTAATATCTCTTGTACTTTCGTAAATCATTAAAATCTCCTTGCTTTATCGTTGTATATATGATACAATGTTCTTTGTAAAATACAAGTGTTTTTATAAAAGAACTTTAATTTTTTTATAACTATAATTTACACCAAAATAGGTTGTAAAAATAGTCAAAATAATCAAAAATTGAAATTTTT
>CAKMQO010000143.1 GCA_927911695.1 uncultured Gemella sp.
AATTCCGTGTCTCTAATTGCCATAAATGATCTATCTCGTTTCAATATTCAGCAAACCGTTATTTCCTTGCGGTCAGCATACTTATCCACGTTCATCTCCAATTACATATTCACTTTCTCTCACATGCATAAGGAAGTCAAAGTAGTACTCTTTACTTATGAAATAATCGAATTTTATAACCGTATTAAGCGCATCTAGATATTTACAATCATCATCCGTACTGAACTCAATCAGTTTAGGATTTGCAATTCTATCTAACACATCCGAAATGTATTTATTATTTTTTATCAATTTATTGTAAAACGCGACAGCCTCTTTCTCCTCACCTTGCATCAAGTGATAGAAGACTTTCGATAATAAAACTACATCATCATTTTTACCGCGCTTGCTCATAAGTTTATAGTAATGGTTAAGCATTGTATAATCGTTTAATATCAGGCTAGCTACAATAAAATTATGATACATCGGCACTAAAACTTCATCGGCCATGTCTAAAGCCAAATAAAAAGGTTTATATGCATCCCAAACTTTACTATACAGCTTATTACCTAAATAAAATTCCGCAAGATGGTGGCAAACTATTAAATGAAGATAGTTAATCGGAAATAGTTTACCCTCGACATAACCTTCTTCAAAGGTGTATACTTCATCTTTTAGGCGTAGTAATGCTAATTCTATTTCGTATTCTGTACAATCTTTACTAACAATTTTCCAGACTCTAGCATCCACATTATACTTAGATAAAGCTATCGCATCTTCAATATAAATCGCGTATTTAGGATCATCGATATTCTCAATAAATTCTGTAAAAAATCTCATCGATTCCTTAAAATCAAATTCAAGCTCTTCAGATGAGAATTTAATCCTACTATAGCCATGATTAAGCTCAAAGTCTCTATATGTTTTGTTCCTAATTCCTGTATATCCTTTTTATTGACAGGAAATTCTATAATTTTTTTATTATTCATGTCTGCCTCCCCCTTTTTTCTTGAGTAAACCTATAAAAATTACAGAGATTTTATCAATCAACTTTTGTATGAAAATTTTTATAAAATTCACCCTTCCTTCAACTTTATTCTACACTATATTTTAATATAATACAAACTTAACAACTAGTAAATTGCCAAATATAAAGAATAAAAAATAATTTATGGTAGTTAACAGAAATAAAAAAACTTATCTCATACTTAATAAGATAAGATTCTTTATAACTTTTCTTAAGATAAAACAAGTGAAATAGCTAGCCATTTTAACTCAAAACGCACATACTTTACTTGTATGTGAATATTAAATATTAATATAAAAAGCCAATTGAACTAGCACTTCAATTGGCTTTCGTGATGAAATTTAATAGACATTTCCCATTCACTTTCCTATATTTTACCGTATACCTTTTCTTATGTCAATTAATCCGAAGAGCTAGACACTTATTTCCCTTCTCGTTAACATAATCTTAAAAATATAACTTTTATTACAATTATGGAAAGAAAACCTTTTTTTACTTAATTTCTAATGTTATAATAAAGGTAGGCTACTAGCCCGGAAGGGAGGTGTTGGCATGAATACTAGTATTTTGCAAATTCTTGTTAATATATTATCCGGAGTAATTCTTTTGATAATAGAATATTATTTCCTAAAAGATAATAACGAGAAAAAGTAGCCATCTTAGGACGCGACGCACATACTTCACTTGTGTGTGAATATTAAAATATTAATATAAAAAGCCAATTGAACCGCAATTTCAATTGGCTTTCGTGTTGGAATGTACTAGTATCTTGCATTCACTTTATTACATATTAACATACCTAAGCTCTATTGTCAACTAATTCGCCAGCTCCTCCTCCACTCTATCGACTCTTATTACTGCCCATTTTTAGCGTAGTTTGCTTCTACTGCTTCTTTTTGTTCTTTCCACCAAGATTCGTTTTCTTCATACCAGCGAATAGTATCAGCTAGTCCTTGACGGAAGTTTGTGATCTGCGGCTTCCATCCTAATTCATCTCGTAATTTTGATGCATCTATCGCATAACGAAGGTCATGTCCTGCACGGTCATTTACATGCTCATATGCATTCTTATCTTTACCCATAAGTTCAAGGATTAACTCAATAACAGTTTTATTGTCCTCTTCTCCATCAGCACCGATTAAATATGTTTCTCCAATTCTACCTTTTGTTAAGATAGTCCATACTGCTGATGAATGATCTTCTGTATGAATCCAGTCTCTTACGTTCTTACCTTCACCATATAGTTTCGGTGTTATTCCTGACAAAATATTAGTGATTTGTCTTGGGATAAATTTCTCGATATGTTGATATGGTCCATAGTTATTTGAACAGTTAGAAATAGTTGCCTTAAGTCCAAAAGATCGCACCCATGCTTTTACTAGTAAGTCTGAACCTGCTTTTGTTGAAGAGTATGGGCTTGATGGATTATAAGGTGTTTCAGCTGTGAATTTTTCTCCTACTCCTTCACCTTTTCCTGGTAAGTCTTCACGTAAAGGAAGATCTCCGTATACCTCATCAGTAGATACATGGTGATATCTAACATCATACTTACGACACGCTTCGATTAAAGCATATGTTCCAATAATATTCGTATGTAAAAATGGATATGGATCTTTTAGGGAATTATCATTATGAGATTCAGCTGCATAGTGCACTACTGCATCAGTCTTACTAACAAGTTTATCTACCAATTCCGCATCCGCAATATCACCAACAACTAGTTCAACTCTATCCTCTGGAAGCCCAGCAAGATTCTCTCTATTCCCCGCATAAGTCAATTTATCTAGAACAGTCACATGAACATCTGGATGATTATTTATAACATAACGTACAAAGTTAGAACCGATAAATCCAGCTCCACCTGTTACTATAATATTCTTCATCTTTTTTTCCTTTTCAAAAATATTTAATACATTACTGCTACTTTCTAAAGTAATCTACTCTTCTTTTACACTTCCCCATACACAAAATCATTGTTCTTTTCAAATTCTTTGAATGTAGGAAGGTTTTTATCTTTCTCTGAAATAATCGCTTTTGATAAATCAATCTGCCAATCAATTGCAAGCTCTTTGTCATCGAATGCAATACCTGCATCTGCTTCTACATTATAATAATTATCACACTTATACATGAAGTTAACATTAGGTGTTAAAGTCGCAAAACCATGAGCAAACCCTCTAGGAACTAAAAGTTATCTTCTATTATGTTCCGAGAGGATAAAACTCTCCCACTTTCCATAGGTTGGACTACCTTTTCTAAGATCCACGACCACATCTACTACTTCCCCTGTCACTACACGAATAAGCTTCGTTTGTGCTGCATTTCCTCTTTGAAATGTAAACCACGAACAACACCAGCTTCAAACTGATATGAATGATTGTCTCGAACAAAGTTAAAATCTAATACCCAATCTTCTATATTTTTCTTCAGAGTAACTCTCCGTAAGAAACCACGTTTATCTACAAAACATCCGGATTCTATTATTTCACATCTTTAATTTTGCATCAAAACTTCATTTCAAC
>CAKMQO010000144.1 GCA_927911695.1 uncultured Gemella sp.
TTTTATCTCGCACCCGCATAGCGGGTGGTTTTTTGTTTCGGAGACTTCGCCTCCTCAACTGGCTAAAGCCTTTAATTTAATCGGACTGATTTTTCCATCAGTCCGATTTTTTAATGAACCTAAAAAAAGCGATGTAAAAAATTACACCGCTTTAATCTTATTCTAATTCTGCTAATTTAGCTTTTAAGTACGGCACTAAATCATCTTTTAAGTCAGACTTAAGTGCAAAGTCGATAGTAGTTTTAACAAATCCAATTGTTTCTCCTACATCGTAACGTTTACCTTGGAAGTCATATGCATAAACATTTTCTTCCTCATTTAACATTTGGATAGCATCTGTTAATTGAACTTCTCCACCAACACCTACTTGTTTTTTAGCTAAGTGTTTGAAAATTCCTGGGTTAAGAACATATCTTCCCATAATCGCTTGGTTAGATGGTGCTGTACCTGGAGCTGGTTTTTCTACAAAAGTTTCAACTTCATATAAGTGCCCATCTTGTCCTTTTGGTGCGATAACACCATATCTGTGAGTCTGATCTTCTGGAACTGTTTGAACCCCAATTACAGAACATCCTGTTTCTTCTGCTTTATCAATAAGTTGTTTAATTGCAGGGTATTCGTCATTAATTACAACGTCATCACCTAGTAATACTGCAAATGGCTCATCACCGATAAAACTACGAGCAGTTAAAATCGCGTCCCCTAGTCCTGCCATTTCTTTTTGACGTACGTAGTGAATGTTAGCAAGTTGCGTTGGGTACTTAACTTTTTCTAACACTTGCTAACTTACCTTTGTTTTCTAACTCAACTTCTAATTCAACATTTCTATCGAAGTGGTCTTCAATAGCTCTTTTTTGTTTACCAGTTACAATAATTATATCTTCGATTCCAGCTTTTACCGCTTCTTCTACTATGTATTGAATAGTAGGAGTATCGATAATTGGAAGCATCTCCTTAGGCAATGCTTTAGTCGCAGGAAGGAAACGTGTACCATATCCTGCAGCCGGAATAATCGCTTTTCTTACTTTTTTCATGTATTCACCTATATTCTTTTCTAAAATTTAACAAACTAATAATAACATATTTTCATCGATTTGGCAAATTTTTTTCTTATTTTCAAACTATATAAATAACATTTTCAATTTGGCACCCTTTAATGTCACCGATATTGAATGCTGATATTATGTTCTTTTATAAAATCTTTTATTATTTTTTCGTTTCGTTCCGAACATTTATCGAACAAAACTTGAAAAAGAACTTAGAATGAAAAAACATCCTAAGTTCTTAAATTTTATCTTGTATTTAATGCTTGTACAACAACATTTGTTGTTTGTTCTTTACCATTTCTATAGTAAGTTACTTTTACAGTATCTCCAATTTTTGATTTCTCAAATAAGTATTTTCTAACTGCAGCAACATCTTTTACTTCTTCACCATTTAATTTTGTAATGATGTCATATTTTTCTAAACCTGCTTGAGCTGCTGGCGTACCATTCTCAACATAACGAATTACTACACCTTGTTTACCTTCATATTTCAATTGAGATTTAACAGTATCACTATCTACTGTATTCACAGATACTAATTGTACACCTAATGCAGGTCTAATCACTCTACCTGATTGTTCTAATTGTTCAGTGATAAGTTTCACTTCATTTGAAGGAATACCAAACCCAATTCCCTCGGCACTTACATTTGCAGTTGCTTTCGCAATTTTAGACTCATTAATACCGATAAGTTTACCTTCACTATTGATTAATGCACCACCACTATTACCTGGGTTAATGGCCGCATCCGTTTGAATTACAGTTTGGTTCCAGTCGTTTTTACCATCTCCATCAACATCCATTGGAATTTGTCTATTTACAGCTGATACAATTCCTTTTGTAACAGTATTAGATAAGTTAACATCTAAAGGCGATCCGATAGCAAATGCTGTTTCACCAACTGCGATTTTATCACTATCAGCAAAATCCATTGTTGTAGTTACATTATCACCGCTAATTTTTAATACAGCAAGGTCTGTCCAAACATCAGTCCCGACAACTTCTGCATTTACATTTGTTCCATCACTTAAAATAACAGATAATTTCTTAGCACCATTAACAACGTGGTTATTAGTAACGACATATGCTGTATTACCTACTTTTTTGTAGATCACTCCACTACCACTAGAAGCTGCTTTTAAGTCACCAGAATCATTACCAGATCTACTAGAACCTCCTAAGATTGACTCTAGGTTATTAGATGTATTACTTTGGTAGTTCACGATTGAAACTACTGCATCTTTTGCTTTTGAAATTGCATTTACTGTGATTTGTTCATTATCTTTATCTTCTTTTGTCGCTGTTACCGAAGAATTTAGAGCCTTACCAGTTCCCATTACCGCTTGCGCTCCAAAAACACTAGTAGCCCCAAGAGCAAACGCCGCAAAGACAGTTAGGAATAATTTCCCATAGTTATTTTTCTGCTGAACAGGTACTTGCCCATTGTTCATCTCTTGATAATTTTCATAGTTATTGTATTGAGAATTTTCTACATTATCATAATTTTGATAATAGTTTTGTTCATTATAATTTCCTTGATTGTTAAATTCTCTATTATTTTGGTTGTTATTTCTGTTTTCCATAAGAATCCTCCTTTTAAACCTTATTTATATTGCCTTAAGATAAAACGTATTTTACTTACATTTTTATAATATCAGTATCAACTTAAACGAAGTTTAAAGAAAAGTTTAAATGTACTTAATATTTTTTTTACGAATAAATTTTTTATACTAATTTCCTACTTTATGATTTAAAGTAAGAAACTGTAAAAATCTTGTTAAATTGAATAGACCACAGAATATTATTAAATAATAGTATATAAACACTCTGTCTGCGTTGTAATTAATAATGAAATATATTGAAAAGATTATAAATACTATATTCAATATAAAACTAAACAAAAATCTTCTAGCTCTTATAAATAATACTAACTGAATAACTAAAATCACAATAAAACAAGCTATTATTACTTTTATATTTGCATCAGTAAAGTATTTCGGGAATTTATAAACATTTCTGAATAATATATGTCTTATCATCCTCATCTTTCTTTCCGAAAAATAATACCATCCAGAAATCATTATCAATAGTAAAATTTCTAATATCATAAATAAAAAATATAATTTTCTATGTTTTATCTTACTCATGATTTACCTCCCTATATTAAATTATGTTTATTATTCTATATATAAATTATATGAAAAAAATAAGAAGGATGCAACATTTGTAACCTAATGAAACCTAAATAAAAAAATCAAACGCAATTAATCCATGATTGAAGTTCAAACATGAGTAAATTACGCTTGATGTTTATCTTTATACTAATACTATATATTTTTTACAGATATCCGCGAAGAATCCTTGAACATCTCCTGCTTTAAGCATATCTTCTTGTTCTTGATCCACAATATAGTTCTCACTAGCTTCCATAACCGCCAGAAGTCGTTTGAAAGTATCAGCAAATAGTGCTTCATCTTCATTTAGTATATAGTTGAAGTTTTGTTCAGCAAAAAATGGAACGAAAACCTCTCTAAATGCACCTTGACGAATTCTACCAATAAGTTTTTCACCACTTGCTGTAACGAATAAATCACCTTGCTTTTCTACGAATTCCTTCGCTTTTATATGACTAGAAAAAATCTGGAATCCTTCCGCTTCTTTATACTCTCTAAAAACTGGAATTTTAAGTCCTTGTTCTTCGTAAAGTGTTTTATCGATTATCACAAAAACTTCTTCTAAATCCCAGAATTCTTTCGCTATATAATAAAATGCTACACGCCATCTACTATCACTTTTCGGCAATCTTTTAAATGTAGCTACTTGCTCAACTAATTTAATATCTTTTTCCAATATAATTTCCTCTATTCTATATGAATTTAATCTAATTGAATTATCGTTCCTATACGTTTTGAAGTAGCATTGTCCAACCTATATGAGAAAAATTTATCATTATCTCTCACCGTACAAAAATCAATAATTATAATGTTATCTTCTAGTATACCACATTTTTTCAATAATTCTTTATTCAATTTCCATAAATCTAAATAATATTTACCATCAACTTCTTTATAATAACCTTGTACTTCTAATGCAGCGAATTTCTCAATAAGATCATAAGAAACTTCGTAGTTATCCACACTAACCGATGGACCTATAATAGTCTTAATATCCTCTACTTTACAGCCGTAGTTAGCTACCATGATATTTACCATTCCCCCGGCAATATTCCCATATGTCCCACGCCATCCTGCATGAACTAAGGCAACAACACCTTGCTTTTTATCATAGAAAACAACCGGTACACAATCTGCAGTAAAAATCAACAATGGAGTATTTCTAAGATTAGTAATTAAACCATCCGCTTCCTTCCCGTTTTCTGTAAAATCGTCTCCCGATTTAACAATACGAACATCTGCCCCGTGAACTTGAGTATTATAAACTATGTTATCATAATTAAATCCATATTTATCAGAGAATCTTTTCATATCTTCACTACTCTTCGCATCAACATTCCTATTAGTAAATGCTATTTTTACATTGTCATCATTAATTAGATAACCATCTAATATTTCGTGCATACCTTCCTCCTATTAACATATTATTTATACATACATTATTTCAAAATCAGAATAGATTTATTTTAATTTTTCAATTCCTGTAATGCTTTTTTGATTATTTTTAATTAATATATTTTGTTGCTCTATTGCAATTTCATTTAATTTTTGTAATCTAATTTCAGACGATACACCTGATTTTAACATATCAGCATTTAATATTTGTAAATTGTTCATTATCATTAACTGCTCAATAGTGGAATTATCCCTTAAATTCCCTTCTTTTTCTGGATATTTATTTTTAAATTCTTTTGCAGTCATTCCGTATAATGCCATATTTAAAATATCAGCTTCACTTGCATACTTATGTCTTATTTGTGTAGTAGTAAGTGTAGGTGTTATTAAGTTATTTTTTATTGCATCTGTATGAATAGTATAGTTTAATTTTGAAATATATCTATTAGTTTGCCATTCTAATTTATTTTTATATGATTCTTCCTGTTTTAATCTTTGATAATCTTGAATAATATATAATTTAAACTCTGGAGAAATCCAAGAAGCAAATTCAAACGCAATATCCGAGTGCGCGTAAGTTCCTCCATATCGACCTGCTGTTGACTTAATCCCCACTGCATTTGTAGTTTGTATCCATTTTTGAGGAGTTAAAACAAAACTATTAGCCCCTGCTTCATTTTTAACCGCGTCGAATTCGACACGGTTAAAATCGCTATTATTCATTTGTTCCCAAACACCTAAAAACTCTATTGTCGATTTGTTTCTTAGCCAATTTTGTATGATATATCTTGGATTTTCCGAGTCTTTATATTTTGCAATGTCAGTTAAACTGATATAATCAGTATCTGAAGTTAATAATGCTATTTCATTACCATTAGCTTTAATTTTTACCATTTTATAGCCCTTCCTTTATATTTAATTATAACTTTCTAATATTTAATATTTTTCTTATCATATAAAACTTACAATATAACTATACTCTTCTATCGCCCATTTAAAAATCAATTCTTCTCTCAACTAATTATACTATATCCATTTTAAAATTTAAATAAATAGTAACCTGGACTTTATATACAAAAAACTATGATATCAAACAAAATAGGAATCTAAAAAATATCTATCTTTCAGACTCCTATTGAACATTTATCTTATTATTCTACTAAATCTAAGTAAACTTTTTTACTAAATGTTGTTGAATTTAATACAGTACGGATTGCGTTAATCACTGTACCTTTTTTCCCTATTATACGCCCACAGTCTTCTGGGTGTACTGTTAAAATGTAGTGTTCACGTGC
>CAKMQO010000145.1 GCA_927911695.1 uncultured Gemella sp.
GTTAGGTGGAACAACTGTTCCGAAAGGTGTCGAATAAATTTCGTTATTTCCAAATAGTTTTTCACCAGAGAAATTCTCAATAAAATGTGCTTTAGAATCAAGATTAACTACACAAAGAACATTATTTCGTCTATATGCAACACACTTGTTGTTTGTATAAATAAACTCGAAGTTTGTAATAAAATCATCTTTATTTTTATTTCTAAAGTTTGATAATTCAATATAGTGATTTAACAGATCTTCATCCTTATCATTATGTGTAAATCCTAAACGATTATAAGGATCTCTAAAGCCGTACATTCCAATTTCATCACCATAATAAATACAAGGAACACCAGGTAGAGTAAATTGAATAAAACTAGCATACTTAAGGAGTTCTTTCGCTTTAGCATATTGTTCATTAGACATTTTATATGTTGGTCTATCATGAACAGGAACATCTTCAGGATTATCAAATGCTAGCATAGTTAATACTCGTTCTGTATCATGACTTCCTAATAAGTTCATTACAGCATCAAGAGCTGGGCGTGGATAATTTTCTACTAGTTTTAAAACTTCAAGAGTAAAGTCTTCTGCATTTTTATTTTTTACGAAATTAATGATTGCGTTCTTCCAAGGATAGTTCATTACACTATCAAGTTGATCACCTAAGAAATAACGACGACGAGTATTGTATGAAATCTTATTAGTTGCATCTTCCCAAACTTCACCGATGATTAGAGCATCTTTGTCATAGTATTTCGCACTTTCACGAATTCTATCTAAAAATTCATCAGGAAACTCATCAGCAACATCAAGTCTCCATCCAGCAATTCCAAGTTTTTGCCAAAAGTTGATAACACCACTATCCTTATTATTAATAAAATCGCTGTATTCTTTATTTTCTTTTATCACCGTAGGTAAGTTATCAAATCCCCACCACGAATGGTATTCATTAGGGAAATTTATGAAATTAAACCAAGAATAATATGGTGAATTTTGTGAATTATAAGCCCCGATGCTGTCATAGTTATTATATCTATTGAAATAGATACTATCTGAACCAGTATGACTAAATACACCATCTAGTATGATTCTAATATTATCATCTTTAAATTCTTTACAAAACTTTTCGAATTGTTCATTAGTTCCAAAATATGGATCAACTTTAAAATAATCTGAAGTAGAATAACGATGATTTTCTGGACTCTCAACGATTGGGTTAAGATAGATACTCTCGATATTTAATTTTTTGAAATATTCTTTTTCTTCTTCAATACCAAGTAGATTCCCCATTAGAAAATCTTTAGCTCCATAATTTTTATGAGTAATAGATGAATGAGGAATACTATTCCAATTTTCATGTCTAATTCTCACATTTTCATTCTTTGCGATTTTTGCTGTATATTTCTTGCTGCGTTTAAATCTATCTGGGAAAATTTGATACATTATAGAACCTTTATACCAATCTGGTGTAGTGAAGTTTTTATCGTAAACTGTTAACTGCCAATCAGGTAGATCCTCTTTGCTATTTACCAACTTACCGTCAAGTTTATTATTTTTTAAATAAACATAAAAACTGTCAAAGTGAACTTCAAAATGATAAAAATAAAGACCAGTATTAAATGGTTCAAAAGTTACATGATAAGTAGAGTAGTTCTCTCTAGATTTTTCTTTGAACTCTAAACGCTTAGAGATATGTTCACCTGTATATTCATTTTTAATAATTTATTTTAAAGTCATTAAAGTAAAAATCATCCTTTATGAATACTTCAAAATAAAAATCGTCATTATTTTTTAATGCCCCCTGAGGGTGTTTATTTTTTATTGGATTAAATTTAATCATATTTTCATCTCCGAAACATAAAATTTTCATTACTAAACTGTTTTCTAAAATCAATCAGTTTAATTTTAAATATAAAAGTTTTTTAAAAGTAAATAATTTAATTATAAAATAATAAAAAATAATTAATATAAAAGCAATGTAAGGGGTATAATTATTTATAGAAAATAACTAAAGAAAACATTTACATCAAGGCTTCGTTGTGTTATACTATAGGTATAAAAAATAAAGAAATAATTAGAGATAAAATAAACTATTTTTATTCATATTTCTTTATGTTAAAAATTTTTACGAGCTAAAGTAAACGTTTACTTTTAGTGAAAGGGGGGTTATTTAGTGAACAATAGTATGGCAGAATATTTATTCCATGAGGGGACTAATTACCATAGCCATAAATATTTAGGATCATTTTTAGATGGGGATAAATGTACATTTCGAGTTTGGGCACCAAATGCAGTGAAGGTATTTGTAACTGGTGAGTTTTGTTCTTGGCATCCGCATACTCATGAAATGAAATTAATTAATGATAAAGGCATATTTGAAGTTGAGCTTAGTGGTATTAAACAATATGATGCATATAAATACGTAATAGTTACTAAAAGTGGAACGGAGTTATGGAAAGCAGATCCTTATGCAAAACATGCTGAAACTAGACCATTAACAGCTTCAAAAGTTTATTCGTTACCGTACTATGAATGGAAAGATAGCAAATGGATGAAAAATAGAGAAGTTCCTTACCATCGTCCGATGAATGTTTACGAAGTACATTTAGGATCTTGGAAGCATCATGAAGATGGTAGAGAATTAAGTTATAGGGAATTGGCTCATACATTAGTAGATTATGTTAAAGATATGAACTATACTCATGTAGAATTGTTACCTGTAACTGAATATCCTTATGATAAATCATGGGGCTATCAAGCAACGGGGTATTTTTCTCCAACATCTAGATATGGAACACCTGAAGACTTTATGTATTTTGTTGATTGTTGTCACCAAAATAGTATTGGAGTAATTTTGGACTGGGTACCTGGACATTTCACAAAAGATGCTCATGGATTATACGAATTTGATGGGACACATTGTTATGAGTATTCAGATACAAGAAAAATGGAACATGAAGGTTGGGGAACTAGAGTCTTCGACTATGGACGAAATGAAGTAAGATCATTTTTAACATCAAGTGCAGTTTCTTGGATAGAAGATTACCATATTGATGGTATTAGAGTAGATGCCGTAAGTTCGATGATATTTTTAAACTATTGTCGAGATGAGGAAAAATCTGCAAGAAATATCTATGGCGGTTTTGAAAATTTAGAAGCAATTGACTTCTTAAAAAATTTAAATCTTTACGTAAAAGAAAACTATCCTGGTGTCTCTATGATAGCAGAAGAATCAACAAGTTATCCAAAAGTAACAGCAGCAGTTGAACATGGTGGTTTAGGATTTGACTTTAAGTGGAATATGGGATGGATGAATGACAGTCTTGATTATTTAGAAACAGATCCTTTCTTTAGAAAAGGAGTTCATAACAAATTTACTTTCTCAATGCATTATGCATTTTCAGAAAATTTCATCTTACCAATTTCACATGATGAAGTAGTACATGGGAAAAAATCGCTATTAGATAAAAGTCCTGTTCCTTATGAAGATAAGTTTGGTAATTTTAAAGCATTTTTAGGATATATGTACGCACATCCTGGGAAAAAACTAACATTTATGGGAATTGATATTGCTCAATTTATTGAATGGGATGAAGAAAGAGAATTAGATTGGTTATTAATGCTTTATCCTAAACATGTATTCACACATAGATATGTTAAAGAACTTAACAAGTACTATAAATCTACACCTGCATTATGGGAAAATGATAGTGATTGGGGATGGATTTAAATGGCATGTTGTGGACGATAATAACAATAATGTTTTTGCTTTCTCACGTATAGACAGATCTGGTAAAGAAGTATTAGTAGTTGCTAACTTTTCAAATCAAATATTAAAACATTATGAAATAGGAGTAAATACTTGGGGAAGTTACAAAATAGCACTAAACTCTGATGCTAAAAAATACGATGGATTAGCAATTTCAAATAGGAATTTAAAAACTATAAATAAAGAGAAAAATGAATTTAAATATACTTTGAGTATAAATATACCACCTTATACAACGATGTATATAGAAAAGAAATAATAAGTTTTAGAAGAAGGGGGTCAAATTTATGGCACGAAAAAAAGAAGTAGTAGCTATGCTACTAGCAGGAGGACAAGGTACGAGGCTTCAAGTATTAACTAAAGATATGGCTAAACCAGCCGTACCTTTGGTGGGAAATATAGAATTATCGATTTTCCATTATCAAACTGTGCAAACTCTGGAATTTCAACAGTTGGGGTATTAACACAGTTTATGCCACTTGAGCTTAACTCATATATGGGTAATGGTCAACCAATGGGATTTAGATAGAATGGATGGTGGATTATCAATTCTGCCACCTTATACTGCAGGTAAAACGGGAGAATGGTACAAGGGAACAGCAAATGCTATTTACCAAAATATTAAATACATAGAGCAGTACAATCCTGAATACGTACTTATCTTATCTGGAGATCACATTTACAAAATGAATTATAAAGAAATGTTAGATTTCCATAAACAAAAAGGTGCTGATTTAACAATAGCACATATTAATGTTCCTCTTGAAGAAGCGAGCCGTTTCGGTATTTTAAATACGAATACAGATTTAAGAGTTACAGAGTTTCTAGAAAAACCAGAAAATCCAATATCTACAAAAGCATCAATGGGTATCTATATCTTTAGTTGGAAAGAACTTAGAGAATATCTGATTCGTGATGAGGAAAATCCTGATAGTGAAAAAGACTTCGGTAAAAACATTATCCCAATGATGTTAAACGAAGGAAAAAAATATCTATGCATATCCATTTTACGGATATTGGAAAGATGTAGGAACAATAGAAAGCTTATGGGAAGCTAATATGGACCTTATTAAAAATAAAGAAAACTTCAACATTGATGATAGATTATGGAGAATTTACTATCGACATGATGGAGCAATGCCACAATACTTAGGACACAGTGCAAATGTAAAAAATTCTATGATTTCTGATGGGACTGCAGTTTATGGTACGGTTTCTGAATCTATTATTTCTTCAGGTGTTAGAATCGAAGAAGGTGCGGAAGTTGTAGGAAGTATAATAATGAAAGATGTTTTAATTGAAAAAGGCGCTAAAGTTTACAATTCGATTGTTGCTGAAGGAGCAGTAATAAAAGAAAATGTAGAAGTAGGTCATAGAGAAATAGTTTTAGGAAAAGAACAAATAACAGTAATTGGTAGGGATGAAGTTGTAAATGACAATAGGAAAGTAGAGGGAAAATAATATGGTAAATGCGTTTTGTGTATTATTTGCAGATAACTATCGTAATGATGATTTGCAAGGATTAGTAAGAAATAGAACACTAGCATCTTTAGCGGTTGCATCAAGATATAGAATGATTGATTTCATGTTATCTTCTTTAGTAAAAGCTGAAGTTTCGAATATTGCAGTAGTAACAAATTATCACTATAAATCATTAATGGATCACTTAAGTTGGGGGAAAGACTGGGATTTAAATAGAAAAAATAGTGGACTTAAGTTTATAACACCGATGTCTAACCATCAATCAAACCGTGTCGCTCAAAACAAGATTGAGGCATTAGGGGATGCTTCTAAATATGCAGATACATTGTTAGAGGATTACTGTATTTTAGCAGATGGAAATATTGTCGGAAATATTGACTTTAAAGATATGGTAAATTACCATAAATCAACAAATGCAGATGTAACGTTAGCTTATACTTATAGAAAACCTCAACAACGTGAATCGCAAATAATATTTGATGATAAGAATAGAGTTTATGACAGTTTATATCATTATGATGGATATGATCAAGTGTGCCCGACACAGGTTAAAATCTATATAATGTCTAAACAAATGTTTAAAGAATTAGTTAAAAAAGGGACGACATTAGGATGGCAAGATCTTCTATTAGACTTTATTACTAAGAACTTCCATCGTTTAAATGTTTATGGATATGAAATTAAGAGTTACAATAGAACAATTAATAGCGTACAAGAATACTATAGTTTCAATCGTGACTTATTAAATCCAGATAAGTTAAATGACTTGTTCTTATCAGGGACTGATATCCTAACAAGAGTAGCAGATAGTGTACCGACTACATATGGAGACGGAGCAATAGTTAAGAATTCTATACTAGGTGATGGTTGTGAAATTAACGGAATTGTAGAAAATAGTATTCTGTTTAGAGATGTTGTAGTTGAAGAAGGAGCAGTAATTAAAAACTCAATAGTACTTCCTAATTGCGTGATTAAAAAATCAGCATACTTAGATTGTGTGATTTTAGATAAATATGCAGTAGTTTCTGAAAAAGTTGAATTAAAAGGAACAGAAAACTGCCAAGTTATCGTAGAAAAAGGTAAAATAGTAGAATAATAAAAAAAGGGTTAGATTAATATGTGGGAGAGATTTGTAAAACTTTCGATTTTCAAAAGAAAAAAGAGTATAATATACAGATAGACTGCATCTAAAACTAACCCTTTTAGTATGAAAGTAAATTACGAATAAGGAGAAATATAATGAAAATTTTATTCGTGGCAGCTGAAGCAGCACCATTTGTTAAAGTTGGAGGGCTAGGTGATGTTATAGGATCACTACCGAAAGCCCTTCAAGATGAGAATGTAGAGGCAAGGGTTGTACTGCCGTTGTATTCTTCAATAGATAGAGATAAGTACGATTTAAAAATATAGACAACATATTTTTATTAATTTAGGCTGGAGAACGGTTTATTGTGGAATCTTTGAGACTGTAGTAAATGGAGTAACTTATTACTTTATAGATAATGAACAATATTTCAATAGAGACAGTGTCTACGGTCAAGATGATGATGGAGAGCGTTTTGCATTCTTCTCAAAAGCAGCATTAGAAATATTACCGCATATTGATTATAAACCAGATGTAGTAAATGCTAATGATTGGCATGCCGCATTATCAATTATTTATTTAGATGATCTTAAAGCAAGAGGAGAAGGCTTCTATCAAAATATTAAAAGTGTAATTTCAATTCATAATATTGAATTCCAAGGTAAATTCAATCCTTATGAAATGGGTAACTTATTTGGGCTAGATAATAAATACTTTGATGCACTAATTTACAAAGGTGATTTGAATTTATTAAAAGGAGCTATACAATTAGCTGATAGAATTAATACTGTAAGTGAAACATACGCTCACGAAATATTAGATCCATACTTCTCATACGGATTAGATGATATTTTAAGAATAGAACAAGGGAAACTTCACGGTATAATTAATGGATTAGATACTGATAAATTTAATTCAAAAACTGATAAACTAATTTTCAAAAATTTTGATTCTAAAACATTAAAAAATAAAGTGCAAAATAAGTTAAAATTCCAAGAAGAATTAGCTTTAGAAGTGAATGAAAATATTCCAATGATCGGAATGGTTACAAGACTAACTCATCAAAAAGGTATAGATTTAGTTCTTCATGTAGCAGATGAGATTTTAAAAACTGGAGCACAATTAGTAATTTTAGGAACTGGTGATAGACATTATGAAGATGCACTACGTTCATTAGAATATCGTCGTCACGATAAAGTAAGAAGCTTAATAATGTTCTCTTCAGAAGCGTCTTCGAAAGTATACAGTTCTTGTGATATGTTCTTAATGCCTTCTAAAACTGAACCATGCGGTTTATCTCAATTAATTTCAATGAGATATGCTACAGTGCCGATTGTTCACAGAGTAGGTGGTTTAAGAGATACGGTAGAACCATTTGACGGTAAGTCTGGAACAGGATTTACATTTGAAAGTTTCGATGCGTATGATATGCTAGATGCTGTTTACAGAGCGACATACTGCTATTACCAAGAACGTCATATTTGGAATAAAATTATGAAAAATGCGATTAAACAAGATGTAAGTTGGAAAAAATCAGCTTTACAATATATAGATATGTACAATGAAATAGTTTAATAAACTAGACTATAGGAGTGAATAATGAAAAATCAAGAATTTGAACAAAGAATAGAGAAGTATTTAAAAAGACAATTTGGGATTACTATATCGGCAGCAAGTAAACGTCAAGTTTATGAAGCGTTAATGAGTACGGTAAGAGAAAAATTATCTGAGAAAAAATTTGCTTACGAACAAGAATTGAAAAAAACAAGGCAAAAACGTGCTTACTACATGTCAATGGAGTTTCTAGTAGGTAGAACTTTAAGAAATAACTTATTTAATCTAGGAATTGAAAAGGAAACTAAAGAATATCTAGAAAAAAATAATTTTAATCTTGATGATATCTATGATATTGAGCCAGATCCAGGTTTAGGAAATGGTGGACTAGGAAGACTTGCTTCATGTTATCTAGATGCCTTAACTAGTAGTGATTATCCAGTAACTGGCTTCTCAATTTTATACGAATATGGAATTTTCAAACAAGTTATCAATAATGGTTGGCAACAAGAATTTCCAGATTACTGGTTAGACTTAGGAAAATACGGTCTTGTTTATAGAAATGATGAAGAAGTTGAAGTAAGATTCTACGGTCATGTAGAAGAAAAAATGACAGAAGATGGATTTAAAGTTGAGCACAAAGATTACACATCAATCCAAGCAGAACCATATGATTTATTAATCTCTGGATATAAAACTAAAACTGTTAATACATTACGTCTTTGGGAAGCAAAAGCGAAAACTGGTTTTAATATGAAATTATTTGAACGTGGAGAATATTCTAAGTCTTCAGAAGCAGAAGCAATTGCCTCATCGATTTCTAAATTATTGTATCCAGCAGATAGCACAAATGAAGGTAAAGAATTACGTATAAAACAGCAGTACTTCTTTATCAGTGCATCTTTACAACAATTAGTAAAAAATCATTACAATGAATTTGGTACATTAGAAAATTTAAGTGAGCATGTAGCGTTACACATTAACGACACTCACCCGGCTATGGGAGTTCCAGAGTTAATGAGATTATTAGTTGATGAATATGGATATTATTGGGATAAAGCTTGGGAAATTACAACTAAGACATTTGCCTACACAAACCATACAATTATGGCAGAAGCTTTAGAAAAATGGGCTGTAGATTTATTCAAGCCATTATTACCACGCATTTACTCTATTATTGAAGAAATTAACAAACGATTCTGTCAGTGGGTAATTGATCAAGGTAAACATTATACGTTGGCAGAAACTGCAATTATCTATGATAATCAAATTAGAATGGCTAACTTATCTATCGTAGGTAGTCATAACGTAAATGGTGTATCAAAATTACACAGTGATATTCTTGTTGAATCAACATTTAGAGCATTTAACGAATTGTATCCAACAAAATTCGGTAATGTTACGAATGGTATAGCGCACCGAAGATGGTTAGGTCAAGCAAACCCTGAATTAGCATCTTATCTAAAAGATCTAATTGGTGATGATTTTGTTAAAGATTTATCTAAGATTAGTAAATTAAATGACTATAAAAATGATAAAAAAAGTTGTAGCAAAACTACAAGAAATTAAAAAAGTTAAAAAAGAAACAACTTGCTACATATATTCAAAATACTACAGGTATAACTGTAAATCCAGATTCTATCTTTGATGTTCAAGTTAAGAGACTACATGAATATAAACGTCAATTACTTAATGCGTTACACATCGTATACTTATACCAAGAAATTAAGTACAATGGCTTGCGTCCAGTGCCTAGAACATTTATCTTCGCAGCAAAAGCTTCATCTGGATATCAAATGGCTAAAAATATTATCAAATTTATCCACTCAATCTCTCAATGATTGAATGTGATGAATTAGTTCGTGAATACATCAAAGTTGTATTTTTACCAGATTACAAAGTTACACTTGCAGAAAAAATTATTCCAGCCGCTGATATTAGTGAACAAATTTCCCAAGCAGGTAAGGAAGCAAGTGGAACAGGTAATATGAAACTAATGCTAATGGTGCATTAACATTAGGAACACTTGATGGAGCAAATGTGGAAATTCATGAGGCGGTAGGAGATGAAAATATCTTTATCTTCGGTCTAGAAACACCAGAAGTAGATGCATTAAATGAACAAGGATATAAACCTTGGGAATACTACAATAATTCAGGAAAAATTAAAGAAACACTAGATTTCATTAGAACTATGACTGTTGGTGGAATGAACTTCAACTTTATAGTAGACTATCTATTAACTCAAGATAGTTACATGTGTCTGGCGGACTTTGAAAGTTATGTTGCAGCTCAAGAAAAAGTAGCCCAAATTTATCAAGACAAAGAAAAATGGGGACAAATGAGTTTAGTTAATACAGCTAACGCTGGAATCTTCTCTGCAGATAGATCAGTAGAAGAATACGCAAAAGATATTTGGAACATAAAAAAAGTAAAATAGATTAAATTTCATTAGAGCAACTTAGAAAATTTATTTTTATAAGTTGCTCTTTCTTAATTTTTATTACGGGTGAAAAATAAATATATTTGTTTTTAATCATAAAGTGTATATAAACACGCCCTTCTCATAGATAAAAAGTTATTATTATGGTAAAATTAGGAGGAAAGACTGTTTGAAATTGAAAAAATTTAAAAAAATTTCAAAGGAAAACAATTAGTAAATTTAAAAGAGGTAATTATGGCAAAAGAGAGAGCTGATGTCCTTTGTGTGAGTCAAGGATTATTCGAATCACGTGAAAAAGCAAAACGAGCGATAATGGCTGGTATTGTTTATAATGATAATATAAGAATCGACAAAGCAGGAGAAAAGGTTGAATCAACTGCTGAACTAAGAATTAAAGGTAAACAGATGCCTTATGTAAGCCGTGGAGGACTTAAATTAGAAAAAGCAATTAACGAACTAAATTTTGATGTTAAAGATAAGGTAATGATTGATATTGGATCTTCAACTGGTGGATTTACGGACTGTGCTTTACAAAATGGAGCGAAATTCGTCTATGCATTAGATGTTGGGACAAATCAACTTGTTTGGAAATTACGTAATGATGAACGTGTAAAAGTAATGGAACAAACTAATTTCAGACATTCAGTAAAAGAAGACTTTGATGTGTATGATATAGATATAGCATCAATCGATGTTTCATTTATTTCATTATCATTGATACTACCAAATCTTGTAAAAATTATAAAAGATGGTGGAGAAGTTTGTGCGCTTGTAAAACCACAATTCGAAGCTGGAAAAGATAAGGTAGGAAAAGGCGGAATAGTTCGAGATAAAAAAGTTCAACTTGAAGTAGTAGAAAAGGTATTACTTTTAGCAAATAGTGTTGGTTTTAGTATGACGAATCTATCTTATTCTCCAATTACAGGTGGAGAAGGGAATATCGAATTCCTAATGACATTAAAATACAATGCAACTAAAGAAGTAGAAAATAAAAATATAAATATCGAGCATATTGTAAACAATGCTCATAATCACTTTAAATAGAGGAGGAGCTAATGTTAATTCAGTTAAATATTAAGCAATTTGGAATAATTGAAAAAGCAACTATAGAACTCAAAAATGGTTTAACTGTCTTAAGTGGAGAAACTGGTGCTGGGAAATCAATGATTCTAGCAGCAATTTCACAATTATCAGGTCAAAGAACCTCAACTTCTTATATTCGATATGGAGAAGATAAGGCTAGTGTAGAAGGAGTATTTGATTTTCCAAAGAGTAAGGAAGTTAAGGAAATTTTTAATGAATTAGACTTAGATTTAGAAGATGAAGTTATTGTAGTTCGTCGCGACATTTATAGTAGTGGAAAGAGTGTCTGTAGAATAAACGGAACTATAGTTAACCTATCGACATTAAAAAAAGTAGCTGCTCATTTATTAGATATCCATGAACAACACGATAATCAAGTTCTATTAGTAGAGAAAAATCATCTTAATTTAGTAGATTCTTTTTAATCGTGAGAAAATACAACCTGTGTATATAAAATACAAAGAGAAGTATAAAGAATATCAGATAATAAAAGAAAAAATTGATAACTTAAAACAACAAGAGAGTGATGTTCTTCAAAAAGTAGATTTCTTGAAATTCCAATATAAAGAATTAAGTCAGATGAAACTAAAAAAAGAATGAAGACTTAGAACTAGAAAAAGATATTGACTATTTGGAAAACTTCGAGAAGGTGAATAATCTTGCTCATAGTATTACTGAAGGAATCGATGGAGAATATGGTGTTATTTCTAAACTAGCAGAAATTAGATCTAATCTGGGAGAGTTAACTAGATATAACTCAAACTTTGAAGAAAAGTATGAAGAAATTACAAATTTATACTATATCTTAGATGATTTGAAATATGAAGTATCTAGTTATACTGATGTTATCGAATATGATGAAGAAAAATTAGATAGATTAATCTATAGATTAGATAAGATAAAAACTTTAGAGAAAAAATATTCAAAACCATTAAATGAGCTAATAGTTTTCACAGAAACTATAAAAGAAGAATTAGATGAGTTAGAAAATTATGAAGAGAACTTCGAAAATTATCTAGAAGAAAGTAAAAAAATTGAAGAAGAATTAACAGCTTTAGCTGAAGAGTTAAGTTCTTTAAGAAAAGATACAGCTTTAAAATTAGAAAGACTTATCCAAGATGAGTTGAAATTCTTATATATGGAAAAAAGTACAATCAAAGTTGACTTTAGAGAAAAAGAATTCTCATCAACAGGGAAAGACGATGTTAAGATTCTGATTAGCGCAAACTTAGGAGAACCTTTAAAATCATTATCTAAAGTAGCCTCAGGCGGTGAACTTTCTAGGGTGATGTTAGCACTAAAAATAATCTTCTCAAGAAGTATAGAGGCTACTTCAATTATCTTTGATGAAATCGATACTGGTGTAAGTGGAAGAGTATCACAACGAATGGCTGAAAAGATGTATCAACTTGGAGTAGGATCACAAGTATTATGTATTTCGCACTTACCTCAAACGACAGCTTTGGCGGATACTAATTTACTAATTAGTAAAGAAATCATTGATAAGAGAACATTAACTGTTATAAGAGAGTTGACTGAAGAACAAAAGATTGCAGAGGTAGCAAGAATGGTATCTGGAGATACGATGACAAAACTTTCAGAAGAACACTCTATTGAAATGTTAAGATTAGCTGAAAAAAACTAAAAAAGAGATAAAAGAAAAACTAAATAAGTAGTTAGTAAAAATACCGTAAAGGTAAAGGAGGACTATGACTAAAGAAGGAAAAATTTTAAAAGCACTTAGTGGATTTTATTATGTAGACTGTTCTGGAGAGGTGATTACTTGTCGTGCACGAGGAAACTTCAGAAATGAAAATATCACGCCGTTAGTAGGAGATGATGTAAAAATTCAATTAAGTGATAATAATACAGGGTATGTTGTAGAAATATTAGAAAGGAAAAATGAATTACTACGACCTAAGGTAGCAAATATAGATTATAGTATTATCGTAGTATCTGTAAAAGATCCTGAGTTTTCTAGTAAATTACTGAATAAAACGATTTGTTTAAATGAAAATAGTAATGTAGATATCATTATTGTCTTTACAAAGCTTGATTTATTAAATGACGAAGAGCTTAATAAAATGAAAGAAATAATGAACTATTACTATGAAATAGGATATCAAGTATTTACAAACTCTGATGAAAATATTGAAAAATTAAAACAAGTCATTTCAGAAAAGTATGTAGCTATTTCAGGACAATCTGGAGCAGGAAAGTCGACGTTTATTAATAAGCTTGCAGAACATTTAGATCTTGAAACTGGAGAAATTTCTAAACATCTAGGACGAGGACGTCATACAACGAGACATACGGAATTTTATCAAATCGATGATTTCTATATCGCAGATACTCCAGGATTCTCTTCATTAGATATTACATTTATTGAAAAAGAAGATTTACAATACCTATTTAGAGAATTTCATGATTATGATTGCAAATTCAAGCCATGCAATCATATGGAGGAAATTCAATGTGGTGTTAAAGAAGCAGTAGAAAGTAAAGAAATACTAGAAAGTCGTTATGAAGACTACAAAATATTATTTACAGAAAAACAAAATCAAAAGAGAAAATATATAAAGGAGAGATAAGATGAAGAAAATATTACCTTCAATTTTATCAGCAGATTTTGCTAATTTAGAAAGAGATATTAAAGAATTAGAAAGTATTGGTATTGATATGTTTCACATCGATGTAATGGATGGAAACTTCGTTCCAAATATTTCATTTGGATTCCCAATAATTGAATCAATCCGCCCTAAAACAGATAAAGTTTTTGATTGTCATCTTATGATTGCAAATCCAGAAAATTACGTTGAACAATTTTGCAAAGTAGGTTGTGATATGGTATCGTTCCATATCGAAGCTACTAACCATGCAGATAGAGTTATTCAAGTAATTAAAAAAAAT
>CAKMQO010000146.1 GCA_927911695.1 uncultured Gemella sp.
ATTTCAAGGGAAATAGAATAGAAAGTCTACAAGAAAAGTAAACAAAAAAACATTGCCGAGGTAATATCTTTAAATACACCATTGCTAGAATGTGGTTTTTCTTTTAACCAAAAATTTAGAGATTATTTTTCAGCTGTAACAGGAGTCAGCCCGTTTAAATTTAATGCTGATATGGCAACGGCTTGGAGAAAAGTAAAAAGTGATAACGATAAAAGAATTACAATTCAAGATATGATAAAAATATATTATGGAGAGTCAGATTTATGCAAAGTATGATAATTCAACTTGTCAGTGGAATCAATTTCTAAAAGATTTTTGTGCAGATGAACACAGCAATAATTATTCTAACAAGTTAAAAGTTGCAGCTATCCTTTGGAAAGAAGTTAGAAACTCAAAAAATGAAAAAAATTTATTCAAAACAACTTCTGAATGAGTATGGGTACAAATTAGAGGAGTATCGTAAATAAATATCTGTTAGATACTTTTAACGATAGCTTATACCCAAAAATACCAGGAGATTAAAAGATGAACAATTATATAAAATTTAATGAAGATAGATGGAATAATGTAAAAAAATGTCTATACTGAGCCACTGACACATGAAGAATTAGAAGAAGCTAGAAATAATACAATTTCTGTTGCATTAACTGTTGGGAAAAAAGTTCCAAAAGAATGGTTTGAAAAAGCAAACGGGAAAAAGATACTAGGTTTAGCTTGTGGTGGTGGTCAGCAGGGGCCAGTTTTTGCCGTAAAAGGTTATGATGTAACAATAATGGATTTTTCTAAATCACAATTACAAAGAGATGAAATGGTTGCTGCAAGAGAAGGTTTAAAAATTAACACAGTTCAAGGAGATATGACAAAACCATTTCCATTTGAAGATGAAACTTTTGATATTGTTTTTAATCCGGTTTCAAATGTATATATCGAAGATTTAGAAAATATGTATAAAGAAGTCTCTCGAGTATTGAAAAAAGGTGGATTGCTAATGGTCGGATTTATGAATCCTTGGATATACATGTATGATGCTGATATTGTATGGGATAAACCTGATGAGGAATTACTTCTAAAGTTTTCAATACCGTTTAATTCAAAAGAACTTGAAAAAGAAGGTAAGATAACTATAAATCCAGAATATGGATATGAATTTAGCCATACTTTAGAAACGCAGATTAGAGGACAACTAAAAAAACGGTCTTGCCATGATAGATTTTTATGAATCGTGTGACAAAAGACATAGATTATCACGTTATGGAAATGATTATATAGCTACACTTTGTATTAAATTATAATCCTATAGAAAATACTTCAGAAGAATAGTCTGTTTTATTTTACGTAAGTGTTAATTTCTAAATACTAGTTTGGCTAGCTCAAACCATTAAATAACACCCATAATATAGCAATAATTAAACAGTAAATTAGAAAAATTTACTGTTTTTTTGTTTATATAGTCATATTCCTTAGTTTATTCTTGAAAAATCTTAGCTATGTTAATTTCTCTTTTATCCTTACTTCATTATAATATTTTATATATTTTTCAATAATTAATTTTCGCTGTGGATATGTATACTATAGGGTTTATAAATTTTTAGAAAGGTAGTTTTTTATAAATTGTTTTCTATGAGCTATAATTTATAATTTTATTTATATAAATATACGATAAGTATCAAATGAGTTTTTAGAAGGAATTATCTAAGGTATTATATTATTTTTTTATAACTCTCAATCTCTCTTGCTATTCTGCTTTTTCTTATTTTTCCATGGAGTATATAGTTTATCAGAATATTTGGTTTATAAGATAATCGTACCTTATAATAATTTAAATATTCTATTATTGCGAAAATCCAAATACTAAGAGATATAATTGTTGTAGTGAGGGTTTGATGATTCACTATTAATATTAATATAGACAGGTATAGTAGAATTATATCTAATCTTCTTAGGTGATTATAAATTTTTCCTAAGCTTGTTTTAGCAAAATTTTTATTTGATATTCTTTTTAAAAGAATTAACCAAAGATAGAACCTTGTATAAGGATAAAACTTAGTAGGGATAGTGTGAAGATAACAGGAATTATAGATACAGTGTCAGTAATATATTTTTTGAATATAAAGAAATTTATCCAAAATACAATAACTGCAACTAATTCACCAACAGCGAGATTTATTAAAGTTTTCTTTAAATGATTTTTCATGATAGTTCTCCGTATATACTATTAATCACTTATATTATAACATTTTATATGATAAAAAAAACGTTGATTAAAAAAAATGAGTAGTTATTAGCTGGTAACGTTTTAATATTGATAATCTCTATCAGTGGAATTCATTTGTTGTTTTATAAGTATTAGTATATAATCTTAATTGAAAATATACATACTTTAGGAGAATAAGAATGAAGTTAGAAGATTTTACAGAACAGGAACAAGAACAGATAAAGAAAGGTCTTACTTTTTCGGTAATTAGTGATAAAGAGACTGCGGAAAGAATACTCTCATTAGTTCCTGAAGAATTAATGAAGAAAATTCCATTTTTCGTAAGAAAACATGCTAATACACGTACTGTTAAGAGAATTTCTGTCGAATATCCAGAATTATACGCAGCAGCTCAAAAAGAGGGAGAATGGCCAGAAAAAGAAAAAGAAGAACTACGTAAAATTATTACAGCGATTTTCCAAGAAAAAATGAATAAACACCAAATTAAATAATATAAATTTAAAAATTATAGATATTATTATATGCCAGTATCAAAGAGTAAAGTAGAATATTTAGCTTTTGATACTGGTATTTTTGTATTGTAAGTTATTAAAGTATATTCCCACTTGCTCATTCTTCTGAGATATATTATAATAAAAAAGATAGATTAATAAGTAAATTGTAATTTTTAAGCAAGTTGATAAGGAGAAAATTATGTTTAGTACGAGAAAATATTCGATTAGAAAGGTTTCAGTAGGTATTGCTAGTGTTCTAATAGGCATTGCCGCAGGCTCTCTTGGAACAGCTTATGCACACGAAGACACAAACAATGTTGTTGTAACTGCAGAATCTAATCACGATGTTAATTTAGAGCATGTAAACAAACCTGTTTTAGAAGAAGTTGAAAAAACAATGCCTAAATCTGAATTATTCCCAAAACCTGTAGAGCCTATTGCACCTGTAGAGTGTCCAGATTGTAAACATGAAGAAAAAACAGAAGAACCTCACATAGTGAATGTAGTTGATAAACCTATTTTAGAAGAAGTTGAAAAACCAATGTCTAAACCTGAAATGGAGTCAAAATATTCAAAACAAAATGTATCATTAGCACCGGTAATAGAAATCAATAAAGTCGATAATTTATTTAAATCTGTTTTAAAAGATAAGATAGATTGGAATACTATTAATGAGAAAGAATTTGTAAATTATTTATTTGCCGATAGTAAGGTTGATAAAAAGAAAGAACAAGAAATAAAAGAAATATGGCTAATTAAAGTTAATGAGTTATTAGTAGTTGATCCTAATAATATAAATTTTCAAAAGGTAAAAGCTATTTTGGAAAATTCTTTAAAGAGTAAGTCTTTAGTAGAAATAGAG
>CAKMQO010000147.1 GCA_927911695.1 uncultured Gemella sp.
GATGCTAAAGTTCAAGCTGTTAAAAAAGCATTAGCAAGCGAAAAAAGTTAAAGATTATATTAATAAAAGAACTTAAATCAAAAGGACACGCAACTCCTGCGTTCTAATATAAATAAAATACTTGGTAGACATTGTTTACCAAGTATTTTTATTTATATGTATTTATAAGATACCTTAATCACACTATTTAACAATTGTCTATTAATCATTTAGGGAGAGATTCAGAAATCGATTTTGTCGAGTCATATCCCCACAGCTTATTAGACATCTAAAAAGTTTATATAAAGCGAATTTATATATCAATAAACTACTGCGTCTATGAGTTATCATATATTTTGGACTTTTTCCTCCACTTGAAAGTATAGAGGAACAGTATTAAATAACGTTAACAAATAGTATTTTATAATTATATCCATTCATAACAAAAAAAAGAAACTGACTTTTACATCAGTTCCTTTTTATTAATTATCTTATTTATGTAATTCTTTTTCGAAAGCTTCTCTAACTTGTCCTACTGAGAACCCGATGATTACTTGAATAGCTTTACCGTTACGAGCAACTCCTAGAGCTCCAGAACGTTTTAAGAATGCATCATCTTTAACTAGACTTTCGTCTTTAACGTTAACACGTAATCTTGTTACACAGTTAGTAACGTCTACGATGTTATCTTTACCACCTAAACCTTCAAGAATGATAACTGCTTGATCATCGTGAGTAGCTGCATCATCTCTAACTTCTGGTTTAGCTGCTTCTTTACCTTTTTCACGGTACTCTTGTTTAGAGTAAAGTTTTGTTTCAGCATCATCTGCTTCGCGTCCAGGTGTGTTTAATTGGAATTTAAGGATTAAGAATCTAAATACGAAGAAGTAGATTACTGAGAATACTAATCCAATTCCGATTTGAACGAACATTTGTGAAGAGTGGTTTTTGAACATTGGTAACCAGTTAAGAGCTAAGAAGTCGATTAATCCACTTCCGAAGTTACCTACAACTCCAAATTGGTACATAGTTGCTGACATTAATGCACCTAATACTGCGTGAGTAGCGAATAACATTGGTGCTGCGAATAAGAATGTGAACTCGATTGGTTCAGTGATTCCTGTTAAGAAACCAGTAAGTGCTGCTGGGATTAATAACCCTGCTACAACTTTTTTTCTTGCTATCTTTAGCTGTTACATACATAGCTAAAGCTGCTGCTGGTAAACCAAATACTTTTGAGTTACCGTGTAATGAGAATCCACCTTGTGGGAATAACTCTTTTAATGGAGTTGAGCTTTGAGAGAACTCTTGAATGTGTTGTACCCAGTAAGCTGTGATTCCATTTTCTACTACTGCTGGTCCAAACATGAATGGTCCATAGATGAAGTGGTGTAATCCTGTTGGGATTAAAATTCTTTCTAAGAATGTGTAAGTGAATACCCCTGCAACTCCAGAAACTTTTAAGAATCCTTGTAAAGCAGCGATTCCTAATTGAACTTTTGGCCATAATAGAGCTGTTAAGAAAGCAGCTGGAATCATGATAAGGAATCCTACTAAGATTACAAATGTTGATCCTTGGAAAATTCCTAATAATTCAGGTAATTTTTTGTCAAAGTATTTGTTGTGAATCCATACTGAAATAGATGCAATAACGATAGAACCGATGATTGAAGTATCTAATGTGATTGCTCCAGCGATTCTAGTTAAACCTGTAGGTAATTTAAGAGCTGGTGTTACATCTACTCCAAAGAATTTGAATTGAGTTAAGAATCCGTTGATGAAGTAGTTATAAACCATGTAGATTAAGAACGCTTCTAATGCTGCACGACCATTTGCTTTTTTAGCAAGACCGATTGGAATACCAAGTGCGAATACTACTGGCATTTGGTTAAAGATAGTCCATCCCCCTTGTTCAACTACGAACCAGAAGTTGTACCAAAGTGTACCTTCTGTCGCGATGCTCCCTACTAAGTTAGGGTTTTTTAAGATTGAAGTTAGTCCAACTACTAATCCGAAGAATGCGAATAAAATAGATGGCATTAACATCGCGCCACCAAAGCGCTGAATTTTTTGTAACATAACATTTTCCTCCTTTTTTATTTTTCTGCTAATGTTACTTCTAAGCCATTATGATCAGAAATTATTGGATAATTATCATCATTAAATATAACAAAACTTTCTTTTACATCCATTTTTCTATTAATAAAAACATAATCCAATTTTTTCTGACACATAGAATCTTCCCAACCACTTATATTTTTATATACGGTAACTCCCCCGTCTTTTTTCTCGGCTAATTCATATGTATCATATAATCCTTTATCAAGTATTCTTTTGTAATCATCTACTTGATGGAAATAATCCGTATTGAAATCTCCCATGAAAATTTTAAGATTTTTGTTATCTGTATAATTAACTAGGTTGCTAAGATTTTGATCTATGTCTTCCCCTTTACAAGTTGGCAAATTCATATGACAACTGTAAAATTCTACGATCTCATTATTTACTTTAAGATCTACTTTTAAAATTTTTCTTGATTCGATAGAAGTCACGGTTTGTTGTGCCGTACAGTAAAAATCCTCTACGGCAACAACTTCACCTTTAGCTAATATTGCTAATCCTTCTTCGAATTTATCAAATCCAATGTGAGAGTAAGTCCAGTGATAACTGTAACCTTCTTCTCCATATTCTCTAATTTTATCTAACAATAATTTTCCGAAGTTATCTGTTTTTATCCCTTGTTGAACATCTTCACTATTAATCAATTGATTTACTTCTTGCATGGCAACCACGTCATAATTTTTTTCTACAATTACCTTCGCTAAAATATTTAATTTTTCTAGTTGATTTTCTTCTAACCAACTATGAACATTAATCGTTAATAGTTTCATCGTATGTTCCCCTTTATTTTTATTTATTCCAAATATCTTCATTATATTGAGCAATTGTACGGTCAGATGAGAAGAATCCTGCTTTCGCAATGTTCGCGATAACTTTCTTCATCCATAATTCACGGTTTTCGTAATCTGCTAACATTTCTTCTTTCTTAGCGTAATATTCCTCAAAGTCAATTAGTGTCATAAACCAGTCTTTGTTAAGAAGTTCATTGTATAATCTTTCTAATCTTTCTTTATTTCCTAGTTTAACTAAATCATCAGATACGATAAAGTCAACAACCTCTTTAACACCGTCTTTTTCATAGTATTCTTTAGATACATATCCAGCAGTTTCGTAAAGTTTAATAATTTCATCACTTTCTTTACCGAAGATGTAGATATTTTCACGACCAACTAGTTCGTCAATTTCCACATTAGCTCCATCTAGAGTTCCTAGAGTTAGAGCTCCGTTTAACATAAATTTCATATTACCAGTTCCACTTGCTTCTTTAGAAGCTAATGAGATTTGTTCTGAAATATCAGTTGCTGGTATTAATTTTTCAGCTACACTTACGTTATAGTTTTCAACTAAGAATACATTTAAGTATTTGTTTACTTCTGGATCATTGTTAATTAATTCTGATAAACATAGAATTAAGTGAATGATATCTTGAGCTATGATATAAGCTGGTGCTGCTTTACCACCGAAGAATACTGTGATTTTTCTTTCTGGTAATTTTCCATTTTTAATGTCTAAGTATTTTTTGATTACATATAAAGCGTTCATTTGTTGACGTTTATATTCGTGGAATCTCTTAATTTGAGTATCAATAATACTATTTTCATCTAATTCAATACCTTGAGTTTCTTTTAGGTATTCTTTAAGAACAAGTTTGTTCTCGTGTTTGATTTCTTCTAATTTAGCTGCTACTTCTTTACTATCTACAAATGCTAATAGTTTTTCTAATTTAGTTGCATCTGTTAAGTATTCATCACCAATTAAATCTTTTAAGTATGCTGCTAACGGTCTGTTAGAGAACTCTAACCAACGTCTGAATGTAATACCATTAGTTTTATTGTTGAATTTCTCTGGATATAATTCATAGAAGTGTTTTAACTCAGAGTTTTTAAGAATTTCAGTGTGTAGGTAAGCAACCCCGTTTACACTGTTAGAGAAGTGAATATCCATGTTTGCCATGTGTACTCTATCATCTTTATCGATGATTTGAATATCTTCACCTTCATATTTTTCTCTAATAACAGCATCTAATTGTTTGATGATTGTTACTAAGTGTGGTACTACTTCTTCTAAGTACGCTAATGGCCATTTTTCCAATGCCTCAGCTAAGATAGTGTGGTTTGTGTACCCAGTCATTTTTTGAACGATTGTGTATGCTTCTTCAAATTCAATTCCGTGTTTTTCAGTTAGTAAACGGATTAATTCAGGAATTACCATACTTGGGTGAGTATCGTTAATTTGAACATATGCATATTCGTATAGGTCGTGAACATTACTTCCTTTAGCAATAGCTTCATCTAAAATTAATTGAGCTGCGTTTGACACCATGAAGTATTGTTGGTAAATACGTAGTAATTCACCATTTTTATCACTATCATCTGGATATAAGAATAATGTTAAGTTTTTCTCGATTTCAGTTTTATCGAAACTAATACCATTTTCAATGATACTGCTATCTACTGATTCAATATCGAATAAGTTTAGGTAGTTTTTAGTATCTTTTTTGTATCCTAATACGTCAATTCTTTTTAGAGTTGAAGTTAGGTTGAAGTTTTGAATGGTACTGTGTATTTAACATCAGTGTCTCTTAACCATGAAGAATCTTCAATCCAGAAGTTTGGCTCTGCGTGTTGTTCATTTTTAACAAATACTTGTCTGAATAATCCACAGTGGTAGTTTAATCCAACTCCATCACCATTGATTCCTAATGATGAGATTGAATCGATGAAGCAAGATGCTAAACGCCCAAGACCACCGTTACCTAGTGATGGTTCTAATTCTGCTTCTTCAACATCGCTAAGACGTTTGTTAGCTGCATTTAATTCTTTTTCGATTTCTTCGTAGATTCCTAAATTAATTAGGTTGTTCGATAAAAGTTTACCAATAAAAATTCTGCTGAAATGTAGTAAACTTTCTTTTTATCAGAGTTTAAAGCTTTTTTATCAGCTTGTTCTTTTACATAATTTAATAGTTGTATATATATTTCTTTGTTCTCTAAAGTACTTAGTTCTTTATTTGTATTATCTAATACATATTTACTAAATGACATTTTATACCCTCTCTCTTGAATATCTTACTGTAATGTTTCTTAAAAATTCTTTTCTCTCTTCTGTTAGATCTTCTGCAAGCATTCTCCATTCCCAGTTTCCTCCAACTGTTGATGGAACGTTCATTCTGCTTGTTGCATCTTTGTCTAATAAATCTTGCATTGTTACGATTGCATAATCACTTACTGAAGAGTAGATTCCTCTAATCATTGCTTCAGTGATTGTTTCATCATCACGACGGTTCAAGTATTCAGAAACTAGTTTTCTTTCTGATTCACTTAGTTTTTCATACCATCCATTGACTACATCATTATCGTGTGTTCCTGTGTAAGCAACACTGTTTTGTGTATAATGATGTGGGCGATCTAAGTTATCTTCTCCAGGGAAAGCAAATTGAAGAATTTTCATTCCTGGATATCCAGAATCATCTAATAATTTTTCTGCTTTAGCATCGATAAATCCTAGATTTTCTGCAACGATTGGTAAATCACCTAACTGTTCTTTGATTTTTTGGAATAATTCAATTCCTGGACCAGCTTCCCAAGTACCATTTACTGCATTTTCAGCATCTTTATCTATTTGCCAGAAATCAGAGAATCCTTAAAGTGATCTATACGAAGTACATCATAGATTTTGAAACTTTCTTGAACTCTGTAAATCCACCATGAGAAACCTTGTTCTTTGTGCTTTTCCCAATCATAGATTGGATTACCCCAAAGTTGTCCAGTAGGACTGAAGTCATCTGCAGGACAACCAGCTACATAAAGTGGTTCATTGTTTGCATCAACTTTAAATAGTTCTGGCATAGTCCACATTTCAACACTATCAGCACTTACATAAATTGGCATGTCTCCAATAATTTTAATTCCTTTTTCATTAGCATATTCTTTTAATGCTAACCATTGTTTAAAGAAGAAATATTGTGTTACTGCATAGTATCTTATACTATCTTGAAGTTCTGTACGATATTTTTCACGTGCTGTTTCTTCACCTTTTTTAATATCTTCATCCCAGTGAATAAAGCTCTTATATCCAAAACTTTCTTTTATAGCCATATATTCAGCATAATCAGCTAACCAACTTGAATTCTCAGCTTCAAATTTTTCAATTTCAGCTAGTACTTCACTATTTTTACTAGTGTTAGCGACTGCTTTTTCTAAAATTGGTCTTCTTGCTTCAAATAATAATGCATAATCAACTTTTTCAGGGTTTTCTCCAAAGTTAACATTTGCATAATCACTTTCTTCAAGCAATCCATCTTCTTTTAATAATGAAAAATCAATTAGATTTAAGTTTCCTGCTACTGCTGAGAAACTTTGGTATGGTGAATCACCATAACTAGTAGTTGTAAGTGGTAAAATTTGCCAATATGTTTGTTTTGTTTCTTCTAAGAAGTCTACAAATTCATAAGCACTTTTACCAAATGTTCCTATTCCAAATTGACCTGGTAATGATGTAATATGCATTAAAACACCACTTGAACGTTTTGACATTATTAGTTTCCTCCGTTATTTTTTTAACTTGTATTTACAAAATAAGTTCTTATAACTTAACATTTATTATTATAATAAAACACTTTCATTTTGTCAACACATTTATGTAATTCTTTTTATTTCATTATGTAACCTATACGTAAATGTTGAAAACACTGTGAAACTTTTACATATTTCTTGATTTTTGATCTCAGTACATTTATAATAATATAGATAAACTTTGAGAGGTTAATAGTAAATGAGTAAATACAAACAAGTCTACAGAGACTTAAAAGAAAAAATTGACACTCGAGTATATAAACGTAATACTGAATTACCGAGTGAAAATGAGCTAGTTAAAGAATACGGCTATTCTAAAGATACTATCAGAAAAGCTCTATCATTATTAGAAATTAATGGTTACATTCAAAAAATCAAAGGTAAGAACTCTTTGATTCTTGGTCATGGTAGGATTAAAAATAACTATCTTGGAAATATTAAAACTTCTTCTGAATTAAATATCGATGGAAAATACGAAATTAAAACTTCTTTAGAATCCCTTTATATCATTCAAGGCGATAAAAAGATAATGGATATTTTCGGATCTGATGAAGATAATGATTTTTACAGAGTTAGTCGTAGTAGATTAATAAACGGCGAACGACTAGAATACGAGGTGTCTTATTTCGATCGTAAACTTGTTCCATTTATTAACAAAGAAATAGCTGAATCTTCTATTTATAAATATTTGGAAAAGGAATTAGGATTAAATATCACACACTCAAGACGTGAAATTTCATTTAGATATGCTACTGAAGAAGAAAAACAACATATGGACTTAGGTGAATATAATATGGTCGCTGTTGTTGAAAGTATCACATATTTATCAAATGGTAATATCCTACAATACGGAATACTGACATATAGACCAGACAAATTCACATTTGTAACTATGGCAAAAAGATAAAAAACGACTCGTAAATTACGATTTTATCAGAATCGAATTTATAGAGTCGTTCTTTTTTTTAAAAAAATTTTACTATTCAAATATTTTAAGTATGGTGGCGGACGGTTCCATCTAACTTTAATTGTC